>JBBQSI010000242.1:0-5646 GCA_038213975.1 Chitinophagales bacterium | reverse complement strand
TGTGTATGTCGAATTCTCAACGCCCTGGTAAGATGCAGCTACTGCATAATCAGGGTAGTTAAGTGTGCCTTTGTACTGCACGTCAAAATCGTATTGCACAGTGATGGGATAGGCAGCTGCTGCCACGCGGAAGTAAACCATTTGACCGTCGCGGACAAGTCCATCACCAACGGCGAGTGAATTCATCTCGCGTTTTTTGTAAGTATTCAGCAGCTTTCCATTTGCATTGTAAACTTTGATTTCTGCACCCTCAAGCCTGGTGAATTCATCTGAATAATAATTAAATTCCAGCTCATCTTCACCGCCGGCATTCAGTACGGTGATTACCTGGTGTACTTTCAGGCGGGCATTTTGAAAATCCTTGATGTCAAATTCGATTTTCTCATCTCTCTTCACGCTGTTTGCATTCTTCACCAAAGTGGCTGGCAGGGTCGCAGCATCATAAATGTTTACCTGGGCTGATAGCAGTGCAGGCACTGAAAACACCAGCAAAGCAAATAAGCTTTTTCTCATAGCAGTGTCAGGATTTCTTTTTTATAACGACTTGTTCATTAAGGGTGGCAAACATTTTTTTATAAAACTCCCTAAAGTCCATATACTCCGCAGCCGTGTAAAAAGGCCGCTTAAAATCTACGGTCATGCGGTAGTCAATTGAGTTTGCATCTTTTTGCATCATTCTCGTCATCACTATGCTGGTATCCGGCATAATCATTCTTAGGTTTTTTGGAAGTTCTTCGAAGTCATATCCTTCCGGGATATAGATTTTCCCAATTACTTTGAATGACTGACCGTAGCCAAAATCAATATCAGTATAACGTTGCTCGGCTACGAAAGGATTGGTCTCGAGCTCCTGGAACATGTTCAGTGAGAAATACTGGTAGTCGCCGGACGAATTCAGCGGTAAGGAAAATTTTATTTTCTGCTGCAATGGGAGCGTGTCGTTGTCATCATTTTGCACGTCAAGATTTTCCACTTTCAAACCAGTAAATGCCTTTCCGAAATAATGGTCCTCGAAAGAATTTCGTTCTTCCTTCCATTTTTTTACACGTGAGTTTTTGCAGTAAGCAGCGCTGTTAACTGTTGCTTCACCTTTCATCACTCCGTCAGGAAATATTTCAGAATAGACCACCACTACATTTTCAAATTTGTCCTTGCTGTCTTCCAGGCTGATCCATCCGCCTTTGTCCTTGTCAACCACGAATGCTTCACCGTTCACCACGTTATAAGGTATCAGCCAGGCAGGATTATATTTGTCAGCAGCGTTTATCACATAAGTTTTTTCACCAATGCTTACGTAGGTCATGGTGCCATTGAACTGCTCCAGGAAAGGGAAATAGGCATTTGGCAAGCCATGGTCCTTTGTACTTACCAGTAGCGGGTAAGCCCGCAAACCTGCATCACGCAGCAGGTTGATGAGGATAAAATTCATTTCAGAATTGTTCCCCGATTTTTTATCCCAGGCTGATTTAATTCCATTGTAAGAATAAATCCGTTCGCTGCCATCCCAGTTCATGTTGTTGCGAACATAGTTATGTACCAACACCATTTTTTGATAATCCCCTGAAGTCTGTTTCAATTGATTATCGAGTTCCTGGGTATGCGGAATATTCTTTTTTAGTTGCATTCCGTAATCCTCATCCTCCAGCAAATCCTTCGTAAGCTTTGGCCAGGTAGACCTGATTTCTTCTACGCGGCCGTCGCCGTAGTCAATGTGAGATAACTGGAAAATTACACGCTGCATGTAATCCTTTGCAGCGCCCATATAAGGCTCCGTGCGTATAGCCGGCACGTTCTTCATTCGGTAAGTCTTCTTTTCAGAAGTAAAATTGACGATACCCCCCGACGTAGAAATGGATTCGCGAAAAGGTCCTTTTGAAGTTTGTTCGACGGTTTGATAAGCGGACACCTCGTGCACGAACCGTAGGATGGAAGGCACTGTTATCTGGTAATGACTTTCGCGGACAGGTATATCGCCCTGGAAATACCAGTCCGGCAAGTTGCCAATGCCTTCGGTATGCTCGGTGTATTTATATTCAATTACGCTGCCGATCTTCACTTCAGGCAGCGTAAATGAAAGTTCCGTTGCCTGCTTGTTTACCGGCTTCCGATAGATCGCTGCTTTTTCCATTTTTGTGGCCACAACGTTACCTGTATTGTCGAGGTTATAAGTGATGCCGGCGATGTCAAGTATGTTTTGATAGTTGCTGTAGCTATAATATTGAAGCTTTACATTCGCCTGGTCCAGGCCTTTGTCTTTTAAAATTTTGATCCTGACCAGGTGCTCGGTTCTTATCTTAAAAAGAGCCTTGGAGCCCCGCTCGTAGTGCACTTCACCATAGTCGAGTAGCTTATAGGCTTCTGCATCTTTGTCAAATTCACATGATTGGATTTCGACATCAGTTTTTTCGATCTTGCCGAAGGAGGGGAGATCTTTTTGGGGGAATGCAGCCACTGCCCAACCGGCCAGTAACAGCAAAAAAAATGCTCTCATGGTTGAATAGAATGAATTGGTTAAATTGGTTAACTGTCTGTTTTAAAATCCGTCGCGTTTTTTAGTAAAAGGGGTGGTTACTTTGTGTTAGTTTGTTAAATGGTAACGCTAATATATATGAAACAGTATTTGGTTGTTAGTATTACGAAAAATATATTTTTTGTGAAAATTTTCCGGGGCTTTTTATTCATTTTTATCTTCCTTCTTTCAATCATAAGCTCGTGTATAGGGCAAAAGGAATGCGACTTCAGGTTACAGCCGGATGGTAAATCGCTTCTGTGGAGAATTTCAGGAAACGGGCTTCAGCATCCTTCTTTTGTCTTTGGCACTTTCCACATGATGTGTAAGAGTGATATCAAACTTTCACAGCAACTCAGGGAGGCCGTCGCAGCTTCGAAGGTGCTTTACCTTGAACTTGACATGGATGATCCTGCCATGCTCATGGGCGCTATGCAATACATGAACATGACGGGCGACAAGCAACTGAAAGATTTGTATTCAGCAGAAGAATTCGAGCGCATCAAATCCTATTTCTCCGAGGAGTTGCATGTACCCCTACAAATGTTTCAGAAAGCCAAACCTTATTTTCTTGTTGCCTTGCTCTATCCGCAGATGCTCAATTGTGGCTCGCCCGCAAGCATAGAAGAGGCACTTGTAAAGGTTGCTCATGAACAACAACTGGAAGTGAAAGGGTTGGAAACTATAAAAGAACAGGCTGGTATTTTCGACAGTATTCCCTACGAATGGCAGGCCACTGAGCTTTTAAAAAATATTGATAGCCTTTCGAAATACCAGGAAGAATTTAATAATATGCTTGCTGATTACAAAAGCCAGGACCTCGGAAAGCTGGAAGGCATGATTAGTAAAAGTGAGTTCGGTTCCGATAAATACGGTGATCTTTTAATCAATGACAGGAATGCAAACTGGGTAAAGCAGCTCGACACATTAATGGCTGAGCAACCCATATTTGTCGGAGTGGGAGCGGGGCACCTGGTAGGGGACAATGGTTTGCTGAATATGCTAAAAGAAAGGGGCTATACCGTGCAGCCCCTCGAAAATATTTCCACGAAAAATCCTTAAAAACGTTCAAGTGCGCTGAAAAAAAAGTCGCCTTCAATCTTCGCGTTTTCATCACTATCGCTTCCGTGAACTGCATTTTCGCTAATAGAGGCAGCATACAATTTCCTGATGGTGCCTTCCTCGGCCTGTGCAGGATTAGTGGCTCCAATAAGTCTCCGAAAATCTTCGACCGCATTTTCTTTTTCCAGTATGGCGGCGGTGATCGGTCCACGACTCATGAACTCTACCAGTTCCTGGTAAAAGGGCCTTTCTTTATGCACCGCATAAAACTCTCCGGCTTTTTCCGGAGTAAGGTGTAGCATTTTCATTGTAACAATTCGAAACCCTCCATCCGTAATTTTTTGTAAAATAGCGCCGGTATGTCCCTTTTTGGTTGCATCCGGTTTTATCATCGTAAATGTGCGATCTGACATGGTATTTTTTTTCGAACGCAAAACTAAAGAAAAACACGCACGGATACGCACGAAATACTTTTTGATCTATAGAATCGTCACGCGCCAGGATAACCTGATTTCTTTTTTAATCGCGACATTTGTACCCGAAAAAAATCTTAGTGAGACCATTAGTAGAAATTTCGGCAAGTGACATCGATAGTGCTGCGTGCACGCTGGTGTGCGAGGTTGAAAGTGAAGGTTTTTCCTTTGTTATTTATTCTGAACAACTGGAAACCAGGGGCTTTTGCACTTACCATTTTGGCAAGTCACCGCACACGGAGGTGTACGAAACTCAGTTGCGTAAAGTGCTGTCTGAAACAGCGCTGTTGTCCGGCGTATTTCGCAAGACATATATTATTTATTCCCGCCCTGAGAGTGCTCTGGTTCCTTTTGCAATCTACCGGTCGGAAAAGAATAACGACACCCTCAGCTTATTGCATGGCGACGCTCAGAGAAATGATATTATTTTAACGGACGTATTGATAGAAGACCAGGTGTATAATATTTACCGGATCAATCCCTCTGTGATTGAATTGCTGATGGAAAAATTCCCGGCCGCCCTCACCTTTCATCAACATTCGGTATTGCTGCGGCAACCGGTGCCGGAGATCAGCTACCTGGATGTGATAATATACCAGGCAAAAATTGTTGTCAGAGCCATCAAAGAAAGCCGGGCGATGCTTGTTTCAAGTTATGCATACACAGAGGCGGACGATGTGGTGTACACGTTGTTGAATATTTGCTCACAGCATGCGATGGCCGCTTGCCCTGTAATATTGAGTGGCCTGATAGAAAAAGACTCGTCCATCTTTAAGGAAGTTCACAAGTATTTCGCCAATGTCGGTTTCTCAGGCGATGAATCCCGGAGCAGGGCGGAGGAACTGAAGGAAATTTCCCCGCATTATTTTCATCACCTTTTCGGAGCGGAATCATGCGAGTAATTTCAGGGACATTAGGCGGGCTAAAGATTCAACCGCCTGCTAAGATGCCATATACGCGGCCGACAACGGACGTCGCCAAAGAAGGGTTGTTCAATATTCTTGAAAATAACCTCGATATCACCACCCTGGAGACGCTCGATCTTTTTGGCGGTACAGGCAGTATCACTTACGAGCTTGCCTCCCGCGGTGCCAGGGAATTAACGATTATTGAGAAAGATCAAAAAATGGCTGCCTTCATAAAAAGTAATCTCGAAAGATTTGCACTTGAAAACTGCCGGGTGATAAAAGCCGATGTTTTCTCTTTCGTTAACACTTGTGACAGGTCATACGACTTCATTTTTGCCGGTCCTCCGTATGCTTTGAAAGAAATTACTTTGTTGCCGTCGCTTATAAGGGATAAGGATTTGTTGAAACCCGGAGGTTGGTTCGTGCTGGAACATACGCCTGCGAATAATTTTGAAAAAGAATTACTTTTTAAAACGAGCAGAAATTACGGCACCACGATTTTCTCAATTTTTATAACGAAATAATTTGCAGCCAATCTTCATAACGGGTACGGGTACCCGGGTAGGTAAAACCCTGGTTGCAGCCATTGTTGCCGAAGCCCTGCATGCAGACTACTGGAAGCCGGTACAGGCTGGCTACGATGAGGGAACTGATAGTGAAACCGTAAGTAACTTGATATCAAATACTGTCACGA
>JBBQSI010000241.1:0-5688 GCA_038213975.1 Chitinophagales bacterium | reverse complement strand
TGCAGCGAGTGACAAAAAAGTAGAATGGCTGGAGCAATATGTGGATGCCGCAGGCGAGCCGGTGTACAAGCTTTGCATTGGTGAAACGTTCGAGACCAATGAAGGAGAAACTTTCAAAGTAGCCTACGGCATCGATGTTACCAGGTTGAAGAATACGGAACTCAAACTCGCAGAAAGCGAACAGTATTTAACGTCACTGATCAGTTCTATTCCGGATCTTATTTTGCGCATGAACGCAGACGGTGTGTATCTCGACTTTAAGACTGACCGTGAGCAATCCCTTGGCGTAAACACGGATGCCATCCTCGGGAAGACACTTTTCGATGTATTCGACAAGGAGACAGCTTCTTATCATCTGCAACACATATTGCAGGCGCTTAAGACCGGGAAGATCATCACCTATGAATATGAAATAAGTACATCCGGTGAGGCTCGTTTTTTTGAAGCCCGTGTCAGCCGGATCAGGGACGAGGAAGTTGTAGCTATTGTGCGGGACATCACCGATAGAAAAATAAGTGAAAAGCAAATTAAAGAATACACCGACCTGCTACAGGAAAGTGAACAAAGCCTCGAAAGGCTGATTTATTCAGCACCCAAAGGTATCATGGTGATGAACAGCGGTGGTGAAGTGTTGCTTTGGAACCCCATGTGTGAAAGTATTTTCAGCACAACGGAACAGGATATGCGCGGAAAACACTTTTGCGAAAATTTTATCGTCGATGATGATCAACCAGTTTTTCGGCAAGCCCTTGCATCTTTGGCAGACAATGAATCTGAAGATTTCCGACAAACTATGGTGGAAGTGCAGGCAGTGAACCAGGCGGCCAGATCTGTAAAAATAAAGGTGACGGTCTCGGAATCAGTAATCGACGGACAGGATGTGTTTGTTGGATTTGTTTCCGACATCACGCGGGAGCGGGAAGCGGAGGCCATGCTGAAAAGAAAACAATCGCAGTTGGTGGAAGCACAGCATATTGCCAAAATTGCCAGCTTTGAATGGAATCTGCTAAATGATGAAATTGACTGGAGCGATAACGTGTACGGCATCCTCGGCCTCGAGCCGCCAGCTCAGGCACCCGGGATGTTTGAGCTGTTGAACTTTATACATATCGACGACCTAAAATTTGTAAAAGACCGGCTCAGCCGCCTTGAATTTGCCGAAACAATTGAACCACTTCATTTCAGAATAATCACCAGGCCAGGAGCCGTAAAGTATGTTGTCGCCAGCGGATATGCAGTTAAAAACGACCTTTCCAAAAAGTTAATCATTGGTACACTACAGGATGTAAGTGCCCAAAAACTTTTTGATCGGCAACTCTTCAAAGCAGTGATCGAATCAGAGGAGCGGGAAAGAAACCGGATTGCCGCTGAATTGCACGATGGCGTCTGCCAGGACCTTGCGGCAGCCAAACTCGGCCTGCAAATCGCAAGAAAAAATTTTGATACCGACCGGGAGCTTTCTGAAAAGCTGATGAGCCAGGTGGCAGAAGGTATTGCCCTCGCATTGGACAGGACCAGCAAAGTATCGCACGACTTGCTGCCTGCGGATCTGAAGCATGACGGACTTGCGACTTCCTTGCAAAACCTCGTGGCTAAATTAAAAGCCATCGACTCGATCGGGTACACACTTTCCATCAAAGGCAAGGTGAAAGAACCTGAACCACTTATTGCCGTAAATCTCTACAGGATCACCCAGGAATTTATCCGCAACAGCCAGAAACATTCCGGAGCTGACAGGCTAACCATAACACTGGATTATTTTGCCGATAAACTGCAGCTCAAATTACGGGACAATGGCAAAGGGTTCGACATGGAAGGAGAAAAGAAAGATGGAATAGGTTTCATAAATATGTCGAAACGAATCCAGAGTATCGGGGGTAATTTCAATCTTTATTCCCGCCCCGGCAAAGGTGTGCTACTCAGCCTGAGTGTACCGCTGTCATAGACGTATCTCCCCGTTTTTTTTATTAGTACAGTTTTTGAACAAAAGAATCCGTGGTAATCAAACCATGATTAAAAAATATTGTTACTATTAAAAAATCAACATTATGGGGAACACAAAAGACCTGTTTGACAAAGAAGCAGTTGAAAAGCTAAGAGAACTTGCAAAGGATGCAAATATTTGTCACTTCGTGACGAATCTTGAAAACTTACCGCTCGCAGCCCGCCCGATGGCGACGCAGGAGGTGGATGACGACGGTGCCATCTGGTTTTTAAGCGGGAAAGAGAGTGATAAAAACCGGGATATACTAAAGGATAACAGGGTTCAGTTATTTTATTCTGCAAACAGCAAATACGAATACCTAAGTATTTATGGCACTGCGGAAATAGTCATTGATCGGGATAAGATCCACGAGTTGTGGACAAAATTTGCCGACGCCTGGTTTCCGGAAGGTAAAGATGACCCATCTGTAACCTTGCTAAAGGTGTCGCCGACAGACGGATATTATTGGGATACAAAAAATAATAAACTGGTTTCGCTGATAAAAATCGCGACCTCAATCGTTACCGGGAATACCGGGGGCGACAACGGCATAGAGGGTAAGTTGGAGATATAATTTACTGCAGCAATACCCAGCCGTGCATTGAATCTGCTTCCACGAGTGTATAGTCAGAAAAATTCCCCAGCGGGGAAATCGACGTACCTGGTGGAAGCATTTTTTTTATAGGCGAAGAAGTATCGGGCCGGGCATATAGCGATAATTCTTTTTTGGATTTTTCACTTTTTAGTGCGGTAGTACTCACTGAGTTTTTGTTTACGAAGATTTGCTGACCGCCCGGTAATTGGGCTCTATATTTGTTTCCTGTCGCCGCTTCTACTAAAAATACTTCGCCGCCAGGTAATTTTTTTTGCAGAGCATTTTTGTTTGCCTCATCTGCAAAAACTGTCGTCGCATTTTTGCTGTGCACCCATTGATTCAACACTGACAATGGCGAAGTAATTGGTGCAACTGCTTGTCTTTCCCGTTGTATAAAAGCCAGGGGGTCGATGGCACCTCCTAAAGCATAAATTCCGAAATGCAAATGCGGCAGAGTGCCACGGGCATTGCCGGTGTTTCCAATGTAGCCGACAACTTCCCCGGTATGCACAAAATCGCCCGTAGAGACAAGCTGACTATCAAGATGCGCATAGTAAAGCGAGTAGCCTTTGTCGCGATTATTTAAGAATATAACTTTCCCGCCAAGATTGTTATTAGTAGCCCGGACGTAGCCATCGGTTCCGGCAAGGGCCGGCGTCCTGAATTCAGCTTTTATGTCAATCCCTTCGTGTTTGCGTGTACCATTATCCCTGCCTGCTCCCCAATAACTGATAATTACCGGGTTGCCGGAATCATCAACCGGGAAAGCGAGGGATGGCCCGGTCTTTACCTGGACGTTGTACTGCACATCCTCCAGCAGTTCCGGCTGGATCCTTAATAAAAATTGTCCTTCTTTTTTTACAGAAAATTCGAAACTTTTATTCAGGGTATCCATGGCAGTTAGGAGCGTTGCTTTTTCGCCCGGCTCCCATAGATCTGCAAAAAATTTTACACCGGTCGCCGGCACGGTAGTAATTGCAACGAGAATTTTTTCGCCCCTCCTGGCTGAAAAAGAAAATGCCGTGGCGGCTGGCCGGTCCGCCGCAAAAAAACCAGTTTCCTGGTAGGGTAGAGTGATTAGCTGTGGGGACTTTAAGCTATTGTTGGCAGCGCCCAGCCATAGGATACCCAGGCGAGTGTTCATCAGTCCGGCATCTATGATCTGCTCACTGTACTTTTCATGTGGCGTCTTTTTAGCGAAGAAAGGATTCCGCGAGGTGTTACAGGCGGCCAGCAAAAAAAGGATACAACTTGCAACGGCAAGAGTTTTCAGAAACATGCTATAAATTTCCCACTAAAACACAAATGCCAAGCCGGAAATGGCTGGCTCAGTGAAAGCCCGTTGCCGGTGCTGGCCCTGTTTTTTTTTACAACAAACGCAGCATCGTCGGCAATACGATCAGCAGAAGCGGAAGAGCCACTAGGAAGCACCCTTTAACAGCAATAGCAAGGGGTTGATGGAGTTCGGCACCCGTGCCAATCCCAAGCGCCAAAGGCAACAATAAAAATAGATGCGACAAGGATGGCGAGTATACAGGCAGTAAGCCCTGCGATCAGGGCAAGCACGTCCTCGCTGGCTTCCTGCGATTTCAACACTTCTGCCTTGTAATCTTTTCCCTGCAAAATGACCCGAAAAAGTAGCTTGTGATATGGTGCCACTTCGTTTCTTACACTACCTGATTTCTTAACAGTCGAAAATGCCCGCTCCGTGCTGCCAGGAACTGCAGGTGAAAAGACAATTTGCTGATCTGGAAAGGAAGATATTTAAGGCAGGACATTATTTTTTTTAACATACTGCAAGATTTCCTGCTCCTCCACGATAAGGTCTTTATCAAGCTGACCAATAAGAATGGAGAGTATAATAAATACAAGCTAAACTGCTCAGGAGAAGCACGCTGACGGTGATCGGTAAAATGATGCGTTATAACGGGTAAGGAGTTTCATTCCGCGGAAAATTTGCAACCAAGACCGTAAACAGATTTTATATAATCAACACTGCAGAACTCCAGCAGTTTCTTTCGCAGATTTTTAATGTGGGTATAAATAAAATCCTAGTTGCCACCCGGTGCTTTTCCCCACAAATGACGAGCAATGGCTTCCCTGGAAATCACGCGACGCCGGTTGGATATGAAGTAAGCGAGCAGGTCATATTCTTTTCGCGTAAGAATGATTTCCGTGCAGCCGGTGGTCACTGACTTTTGGAGTGTGTCTATTTCAAGCTTGTCAAAGCTCACTGACTGATTGCCATCGAAATTTTTTCGCCTGATGATCGCGCCAACCCGGGCATTCAACTCTGAGAGATCAAAGAGTTTTGCCAGGTAATCATCGGCGCCGAGGTTGAGGCCGTTGATCTTATCATCCCCAGAATTTTTTGTCGAGATGATGAGGACTTCATCCTACTTGCTTTTTTCTTTTATCATCCGTAAGGCTGAAGGCCACTGCCACCGGGCAGGGTGATATCAAGAATGAGACAGTCGTAGTCATTATCATCGAGCAGGTCGCAGGCGGAAGAAAAGTTTGCCGCTACATGACAGGTATATTCCTTTGCCAGCAGATAAGCGGCTATGCTTTCCCGTAAGTCTGTCTCATCTTCAACCATCAGAACTTTAATGTATATTTTTTGGAAAACTGATTAGGTAAATAAGCACCGAACATTGTTCCCGGTTAGGCAAAGAATTCCTTCAACCTTTTTTTTAGCCCCGCCGGCATTTCCGCTCTTTTCATCGTTTTTGCTTCCATGAAAAACAAGGTTACGTCTCCTACGTTCAGAAGGTCGCCCTGCTCATTATAAATTTCACTGTGAAAAATAATTTTATGATTCGCCGGCAATTCACGTAAGCTGGTGACCACGGTAAGGAGGTCGTCGTACCGGGCAGGGCGTAGAAATTTGCTGTGAATATCAGTGACCGGGAGAATGATGCCGGCAGCTTCCATGTCTTTATAATTGAAGCCGAGGCCTCTTAGTGATTCGGTTCTGCCAATCTCGTAAAACTGTGCATAGTGGCCATGATAAACAACGCCCATCTGGTCAGTGAGAGCGTAATGAACGCGTATTTGCGTTTGATGGGTGTACAAAGGAGTTTATTTAAATCGTTAACTCATTTATTAA
>JBBQSI010000240.1:0-5723 GCA_038213975.1 Chitinophagales bacterium | reverse complement strand
GTGCTAGGCTTGTACGGTGTTGTATTATCCGTAGCACCCGTCGCGCTGCTGTTATTGACGATAGAATAATAATTGTCCTGCGGAGAATTGGCTCCCACGTTCACCTTCGTGTAGCCGGGGACGGTAGCTCCTAAGGCACGGTTTTGCGCAGTGCCCGACCCGAATGAACTTTCCGCCGAGAAACTGGAAGATGAGTAGTTCAGGCAAAGCGCCTGGTTTTGAATAATCTTGATCGGCGAATAATCAAATCGGAATTTTCTCGCTATACCCGAGGTGTCAAAGTAAAAGTTTCCGGTCGGGTAGATTGTGTCGTTGTTGTTGGCAGTGACAAGTAATCGATATGATACCATAAAGAGGGTTGACCCGTAAAATTTCGGAACACTTCCGGCGGATACTGTCCCACCGCCAGTTGTTAAGCCAAAATTTGCACCGTTCTGTGCAGGAGAAAAACCGGTTCCGATATTAACGCGAACCCTGGGACTGCCGGTGGACGCATATACACCGGCATCATCATTTGACGCGTCAGTATAAGGCCCGCTTCCGGAAAACGCCAAACCCTCGTTTGTGACCAGCTTTAAAGAGTTGCTTACAAACTGTGTCCCTGAAGGAATCGTGTCAATATAGTAAAAAGAAGAGGTGGTTGAATTTACTTTAGCCAGGGCATGAATCTCTATCACGTCGCCTTTTTCCAGTGTGCCACCTCCGCTATTTCTTGTCACGTTCACATAACTGTAACTGAGCTGCACTTTAGGAGTCTGAGCACCGGCCGGATTGCTGATTAACACTATTAAGATAATAGCAGGTACAGTGAAACCCAGGTTATTTTTAGCGACAGAGATTCTAAAGATGCAAGAGAATAAAGGCAGTACTAAATGCTTGTAAAAATTTGCCATCAACAATTGGTTTTGCCATAGAAGGATCGTCCATCGACTTAGAACGTCGTAAGAAAAATCTTATTTTATTCCGGGCATCATTACTAGTAAATTTTTTACAACAACTAATAAATTCCTCTATTTTCTAATGTAAAAAAGGAAATTCGACAATAGATCAATTTTCCCCGGCGTTTTCCCTGTTGAAATCTTATGATAAAACCATCCCGGGGGCGTCTGTTCTTCTTTTTTTTCCTGTTATTTTTCTCAAACGCAGTGGGTTTTGGGCAAAATGAACCCTTTTCTGTAAGAGTGGTAAACCCGGGCTACCAGCTCAATTCTGCCTGGGAACTGACTTATGGCCCTGACGATTCGCTATGGGTAACAGAAAATTTTGATTATAAGGTGGACCGAATTGACCCGCTTACTGGTGGGAAAACCCTCCTGATAGATCTTAGTGGTTCCAGGAACTTCACATCTCCTCCAAAATGGCCCCAGGGCGGTTTGATGGGAATGGCAATTCATCCTGCGATGTATAATGAATGGCCAACACCTTCCCGGCCATTTGTTTACCTGGCATATGTTTACAGTTATGCTGCTACTACCGGATGTAACAATAATACCGGCCCCTGTTTTTTCAAAACCAAAATTGTACGCTACAGCTATAACAGAGCCACCCATATGTTGAGCAACGAAAAAACGATTATCTCCACACTCAATGGCAGTAATGATCATAACTCCGGGAGGCTTACGATTGGGAACGTAAATGGTCAGCCTTATCTCTTCTATACCATTGGAGATATGGGCGCCGGCCAGTTTAATAATGCTAGCCGTACCAACCGTGCTCAGACAAGAGATACTTTAGAAGGTAAGATTCTTCGCTTTAACCTGGAGCCCGACGGAGATGCAAGCGTTGCAGACAGCTGGATTCCAAACGATAATCCTTTTACGGATGTGTTGCGAAAAAATACGGCCGTTTGGAGTTGGGCGCACCGAAATGCGCAGGGAATCGTTTTTTCAAAAAATGGGGACCTATACCAAAGTGAGCACCAGGACAAAAGCGATGACGAAGTAAATGTAATAGTTAAGGCAGGCAATTACGGCTGGCCAAAAGTATCGGGATATTGTGATGGAAATTATGATGGCTCTATGCTTGCTAACCAAACAATAACAAGCGAGGCAACAAATTGCGCCAATCTTTCAGCGATTGAACCCATCTACACTTTGTTCACAGCACCCAATCCGTCGGCGCTTGGTTCAGGCTATCTTTCCTGGCCTACGGTCGCTCCGTCATCTATCGATATTTATGAAAGCACTACTATTCCGTTTTGGAATAAATCACTGCTGATTCCGACACTCAAAGCTGGAAAAATTTACCGATTGCATTTAAATAACGCAGGGACGGCAGTGGTTGATACTTCCACTATCGTTGCATCCCGTGGGGCAGGCAGGTTTAGGGACATCTGTATTTCGCAAGACGGATTGAAGATTTATGCAGCCTGTGACATCTCCGGCCAAACAAGCGGACCAACGGGATCATACAACGGTGGCGGTACACCTCCGCCTAACGCAGGGCGCATTCTCGAATTTGCCTATGTGGGGGCTGTGCTTTCCATTAAGACGGATTCAATAAAAAAGCCAAAACCTTTTGTTCAGTTAGTTGTTTCGCCAAATCCAGCAAGTAATTTTATCAATGTCTCCGGCATCAGCAATATTAAAAAACCGGTGACCTATGACGTATCGGATGCAAGTGGAAGATTGCTAATTTCAGGGAAAAATTTGTCAGATAATTTCAGTATTGACCTTAGGCATCTATCTGCCGGTCTCTACATTGTAAGATTAAAGAACGCCTACGATGCATTGATCGTCACAAAGAAAATTATCAAACAATAAGCGAGGATCTAATTTTTTCCCCTAGAGGCTAGCCGACCATGTTTGCAGGAACCACCCATTCATCAAATTCTTTTTCGGTGAGGTAACCCAGCTTCACTGCCATTTCCTTTAGCGTGGTTTTTTCCTTATGCGCTTTTTGAGCAATTTCTGCAGCTTTATAATAGCCAATTTTTGGATTGAGGGCGGTCACAAGCATGAGGGAATTGTCGAGGTGTTTTTTGATATTTTCCTTAATAGGTTCTATCCCGATCGCACACTTCTCGTTGAAGCTGTTGCAGCCGTCCGCCAAAAGACGGGCACTATGGAGAAAGTTATAGATCATCATTGGCTTGAAAACGTTTAACTCAAAATGCCCGGTAGCTCCGCCGATATTTATAGAAACATCATTGCCCAATACCTGGGCAGCAATCATGGTGAGTGCCTCACACTGAGTCGGATTTACTTTTCCCGGCATGATAGAAGATCCTGGCTCGTTATCCGGTATAAAAATCTCACCGATACCGCTGCGGGGGCCAGAGGAAAGCATACGAATATCGTTGGCTATTTTCATGAGGCTAACAGCGATAGTTTTTAATGCCCCGTGTGTTTCCACGATCGCATCGTGCGCCGCGAGCGATTCAAATTTATTTTCAGCCGTTACAAAGGGCAACCCTGTCAATTCAGCAATCACTTCTGCGACGTTTTTGGCGTAACCGGGAGGCGTATTGATACCTGTACCGACCGCTGTGCCGCCCAAAGCAAGTTCACTGAGGTGCGTAAGGGTATTGTTGACTGCTTTCAATCCATGCCCTCACTGGGACGCATAGCCGCTGAATTCCTGCCCCAGCGTTAATGGGGTGGCATCCATAAAATGTGTGCGTCCGATTTTTACTACATCATTAAATTCTTCTGACTTTGTCACCAGCGTCTGCCTGAGTTTTTCTACGGCCGGAATAGTCTGATCTGCAAGCATCTTGTACGCAGCGATATGCATAGCGGTGGGAAAGGTGTCGTTGCTGCTCTGTGATTTGTTTACGTCATCATTAGGGTGTAACACCTTTTCTTTATCGCCAAGTTTACCGCCATTGATCACGTGTCCACGATAGGCGATTACCTCATTTACATTCATGTTGCTTTGTGTGCCACTTCCCGTTTGCCAGACTACGAGCGGGAACTCACTGTCAAGTTTACCGGCAAGGATTTCGTCACAAGCGCGGGTGATCAGATCGCATTTTTCTTTTGAAAGAATTCCCGCATCAAGGTTAGTAATGGCTGCTGCTTTTTTTAGATAGGCAAAGGCTTTGATAATTTCCCGTGGCATCTTGTTGATATCCTCCGCAATTTTAAAATTCTCAACACTCCTCTGTGTCTGTGCACCGTAATACGCTGTAGCTGGTACTTTTACCTCACCCATCGTATCTTTTTCAATCCTGTAGTCCATAGTTGTCTTTAAGATTATCCTAGATTAGTAGGAAGCAAATTTAATCCTTTCGAAGGGAGGGCAGTCGAAACACGTGCCACCGGATTCAGGGTGGTATCATTATTGAATTAAGACTTGCCGCGAGTCTGGCAAAAATTTAAATATCTTATTCGTTTTGAAAATTATCACTTTCTTATTGGTCTTTTGCTTTGCGATTTTCGTTTTTTACTTGTACACACACCGAAAAATTCCAGGTGTGCAGAGCACGCAAAGTGTCTCGCAAGCCGCTGTGAATGATACGCTGGTTCGGCCTAGTGATCCTAAAGTTCAGATCACCACCTTTACTCCGGCTGTTGAAGACACGCTGCCGACCGTAGAAGTAGTTACCAAACATTTAAGGCCGGACAGCCTGGTAGATTTTGCAGAAACGCTTATGGGCGTGCCTTATAAATATGCTTCTAAGAACCCCGAAATAGGATTTGATTGCTCTGGTTTTGTCACGTTCGTTTTCAATCACTTCGGTATCGACGTGCCAAGGTCTACGCGGGGCTTTGAACACACGGGCACAGAAATCCCTTATGATAAAACTAAACGTGGTGACCTGATATTATTTACCGGTACCGATAGTACAGAACGGGTGATTGGCCATATGGGAATTATCGTTTCCAATAATAATGGTGAACTAAAATTTATTCACAGCAGCTCCGGTAAAGCGAACGGCGTGACTATTACCGATTTAAATAAATATTACAAAGGGAGATTCGTGAAAACAATTCGGGTCTTCCACGAATTAAATTAGGTACCGGGGAATACCGGCTTTCTTTTTTCTACAAAAGCCTTCGTGCCTTCTTCTTTGTCATTTGAATTAAATGACTCCGCAAAAAGCTTTATCTCTTCCTTAAAACCATCTTCCGAAGTAAATACTGCATTCACGGCCCCAATAACTTTTGAAATAGCTACCGGCGATTTCTCCAGGATCTTTTTCAGCAATTCGGTTGTTTTGATTAGTAGTTCCTCAGCAGGCGTCACGTAATTAACGAGGCCAAGTTCCCTGGCTTCTTCGGCTGATATCATACTGCCAGTCATCATCAATTCCATGGCTTTTCCTTTACCAACGAGTATGGTTAAGCGCTGTGTACCTCCATAGCCTGGAATAATGCCAAGGTTTACTTCCGGCTGTCCGAATTTTGCATTTTCAGCGGCTATCCTGAAGTGACAAGCCATAGCGAGTTCACAACCTCCGCCGAGAGCAAATCCGTTTACTGCAGCTAATACAGGTTTGGGACAATTTTCTATGGAAGAGAATATATCTTGGCCACGCTGCGCAAAGGATGCACCATCGCCAGCTTTTATCTCCAGCATTTCGCTGATGTCCGCCCCGGCTACGAAAGCCTTTTCACCGGCCCCGGTAATAATTGCAGCTTTTATTTGGTTGTCCCGGTAAATATTTTCAACTACCTGGGCTAATTCATTGAGCACTTCTTTATTAAGAGCATTCAACTTTTCCGGCCGGTTAATCGTTACCGTTAGGATGCCTTCTCTAAGATCGGTCAATATAGAAT
>JBBQSI010000239.1:0-5725 GCA_038213975.1 Chitinophagales bacterium | reverse complement strand
AGTAGCCTTGCGCACCTCCAGCCTGCAACAGCGCATTTACCAACTTTTGCTGATCGCTGGAAATACGATTTCCATTCCAGATCTCTTTCGTGCAGAGGCACCCAAGTGACGGCGTCAGTGGGTAGTATGGCTGGTGCTCATAATATTCCGGGTCAATCGCGGTACCATGCGCGATAATTTCATTTCTTCCAATGGATCCTGCATAAAAAGATTCGTATAAAGCCAGGCAGTTTGCCAGAGTTCGGGGCAACAGTTGTTGATAATGCTTGATGTTCCAAATGCTGTCAAGAATGGCGCTATCCCTTAGGAATTTCGCAACACTTAATTCTACCGGCATACCCATCTGCACGTTTGCACTTGGCCCAATAAACCTGCTTAATGATACCCCAAAACCGTACATCAGAAATAGCCCTTGCGGCGTGTTGCCGCCTTTGAAATAAAAAGGCAAATTGTTGATGCTTCTCGCCAACTGTTGAGCGTGAAAAAGATGACCACTGCTATCCGTACTAAATTTTCCGGCACCATTCCGCACCATTACAAGGCCAGGGTAATCGCGATTCTTTCGTTGAAAACTATACATAATCAAATTGCCGGGTAAAAAAGAATTGCTCAAGGCATATCGCAACTCTGACGGTGTCATAAAAACGTTGCCTGAGATTGCTTGCTGTAATCTTTGCTGTAATATTAGAAAGGCCGGCTGATAACTAAGCGTGTCAAATTTTTCTTTCAATAAAAATTCGTACTGTTTTATCTCCGGCGGAAGTGCATGGGCCGCAAGGAGATATTCTGCACTTAGGGCAAAAGTTTTAAAATCCCGGGTTATTGTGAGCAACACTGAAATATCCCGTTTGTACCGACTGGGGTACAAGGCGAAAATCGTTTCCAGGAAAGCCTGTCTGAATTCATCACTTCTATTTCTCAGGTCTTCCAGTGATAGTTTTATTTTTTCTTCAGTTTCCGGCGTTTTGTAAACTAGCAACTGCAGTCCATTGAAGGCTTCCATCCAATTTTCTTCAGTGCTGTCAGAGAGTGGCACAGCGAAGTTTTTCGTAATGGTATTTTTTATTAATCGTTGATGGAGGAGTGCCCTGGCTGAGTTGGTAGTATAAGAAGTGTAGAGTGGCGCATCATATTGCGCTGACGCGGACAGTGCTATAAAAAGGCAAAAAATGTTCAGGCTTATTCTTCTCTCCCGGGTCACGCGAAACATAGGCAAAAATACCAATAATCCCGTCTAAAGCATGTACGAAACGCACATGGTGCCCGATAGGCAGGTGTCATGCAGAGGCGCTCATGTATTTAACGAAGCATCTCTTCGCAATTGGCAGCAGCGTTTCCTCCATTGGGTACGCCAGCGGCGTTTGGATAATATATACGGCGGGATTTGGTAACTCGCGCCGGTTGCGAATTAGTTCTGACTTTATGTTGGAAATATTGTTTGTGAAAGAGCGTGTCCATTCCTGGATGAAAAGGGTTTTCAACCCGCGGAATTCCTCATAATGTCGCTCGTAAATGGTGAACTGGTATTGATACGCAATTGTATTATTCGCATTGCCATTTGCGATTAGTAAGTAGCCTTCATTTACATCCAGTGGTATCAGGCCAACGGGTTCAATGTTTATCTTAGTTTCTACAAACTCGTAGATCTCAGCGCCTTCTTTGATCGTACTTTTTATTTGCTCGGCTGAGTACTGGACAATCTCTTCCAACTCTCTCATCATTTCATCATCTTCAATGATCTTTTCATATTCTACCTGCAGCTTTTTAAGATTCAGATCGGACAGCTGCCTGGGGAATTGTTCTGCCAGGAACTTCCGGTTTTCCCGGAAGGCGATGATGTTATTGTAATGAAAAATAATATCTGCTAATCCAGGGTAAAGTTTGTTCTGATTAAAATACGCGCTTACGTGCTGGAGGTAGGCGAGGAGGGTATATTTTTTTAATTCAAAATCAATATAGCCTTCAGTGAACCAGGTTTCGGATAACGATTTCATGCGCGTAGTGTTGAGTTGGATACTTGAATTTACATTTTCCCGGTTAATTTATTTTACAACGTAGATTTAAAAGTTTTGGTATTACTGACAAGTACACGCCCAGACCGTTCTGAAAACAAAAAATCCTCTTCGTTGCCGAAAAGGATTTGAAATATCGTTTTGGGGATCAGTTAATCTTTGCCATAACCGCCGCCATAGCCACCACGACTTCCGCCGCCGCTGCCACCGCCGTAGCCGCCGCCCCCGCTTTTCTTGTAACCGCCGCCGCTGCTACCACCGTAGCCGCCACGACTTCCGCCGCCGCCACCGTAACCACCACGACTTCCGCCCCCACCGCTGCCGCCGTAGCCACCGCCGCCGGATTTTTTATATCCGCCGCCGCCGCCGCTGCCTTCTTGCTTAGGCTGCGATTCGTTCACGATCAGTTTGCGACCCTGAACTTCGCTTTCGTTAAGTGTGGCAATAGCTGTCTTGGCCGCGTCTTCATCTTCCATTTCTACGAAGCCGAAACCTTTACTTCTGCCGGTGTTTTTTTCCTTGAGGATTTTAGCGCTGGTTACTGAACCGTATTGGCTAAAGAGATTGCTTAAATCGTCGTCGGTCATTGACCAACTCAGATTTCCTACATAAATGTTCATTGTAAATACTTGACTAGTGTTTAAAAAAATTGTGTGAGAAAAATTTTATTAATGAATTAAGTAGCAACAATGAACTGAAGAAACCAGGTTAAGTGAACATCAGCCTAATGGAAAACAAACTAAACCCATTAATTCATTATAAAGATAGGGGATTTCTTGTACGAAATGTAGATACTTTAATATATAAAGCCGTTGATCGGGAAATCAAAGGGTGAACGTCGCAATCTATTTTTGGGATTTACTCGCCAATTACTTCAAAATCTACTTCTGTTTCGTGGCCCCTTCCAAAGTCAATTTTGGCCTTGTAAGTTCCAAGTTCCTTCACATCGTCAAGAATGTGAATCTTCCGGCGATCGATCTCGTAGCCTTTTTGGTCGCGGATAGCCCTTGCGATCTGTACAGAAGTAACACTTCCGAAAATCTTTCCGCTGGTGCCTGTTTTAGCGCCAATTTTTAGCGGAGATTCACTCAGTACTGCAATAACGCTGTTTACTTCGGCCAACAATTGCTCTTCTTTCTTTGCCAACTGCTTTCTTCTTTCCTCCAACTTTTTAAGGTTGGTTGGGTTAGCCTCAACAGCTAGTTTGGAGGGAATTAGAAAATTACGGCCGTACCCACTTTTCACTGTTACCAGTTCGTGAGCGCCTCCCAGGTTATTTACATCCTGTATTAAAATTACCTGCATGATAATATCATTTATGGCCGGAAAGCTGCCAGGCCAATTCGTTTATTTTAAAAGATCAGTTACGTAAGGCAAGATCGCCATCTGGCGAGCTTTCTTCACTGCATCGCTCACTTTTCGCTGGTACTTCAATGAATTACCAGTAATGCGGCGGGGCAGTAGCTTCCCCTGCTCATTCAGAAACTTTTTCAGAAAATCTGCATCCTTATAATCAATATAGTGGATACCGAGTTTTTTAAAGCGGCAATATTTCTTAGGACGCTTCTCAGCCTTAATAGCCGTCAGGTATTTTATTTCATTTGCCTTTGCCATTATGCTTCTGCTTTTTCGTTTCTGGATGATACACCACTTCTCTTTTTAGCATTGTACTCCACGGCGTATTTATCGAGTACAGTGTACATGTGACGAATTACAGATTCATCACGCAGAAGCTGGATCTTCAGCTTCTCATTGAAGTCGGATGACGCCTGATATTCTAAAACCCAGTACAAGCCTGTAGTCTTCTTTTGAATAGGATACGCCAGTGATTTTAACCCCCATGCATTTTCGTGCACAACCTTTCCTCCGTTTTCTTTCAAAAACGAAGCGTACTTACTTTGAGCAGTTCTGTATTCCTCCTCAGAAAGTACGGGGGTAAAAACTACCATCAATTCGTAATTCTGCATTAATTTTTAATTGCGCCGGCAACCCGGCGATGATGAATTATTTTTAAATAGGGCTGCGAAATTACGGGAATTTTTGTTTCGAAAAAAGAAAGAATCTGAAAATTTACTCTTTGGCGGGCGTCGAAGGCTTTGTGTAATGAGACTGGGCCTGAAAAAGGTGGTTTTTACAGAAAAAAGCCTGCAACTTATCGCTGCAGGCGTGTAATGTATTTTGTTCGTACTTATTTCGCTAATTGATTTGCACCGCGGGAAAGCTTGCTCTTCAGGTTCGCCGCCTTATTCTTATGAATAATTCCACGCTTGGCAAGCTTGTCAATCATAGAAGCAATCCCGGGCATTTTTTCCGTTGCCTCGGTTTTTGCGTCCAGCTTTTTGAACTCACGAATAGCGTTCCGGGTGGTTTTCCCCTGGTAGCGATTTCGCTCATTGCGTTTCCTGCTTTGTCTTACATCTTTTAATGTAGCCGAATGATTAGCCATCTCTTTTAATTTAGGGGTGCAAATATAGTACTTAAATGGAACAATAAATTTCACCCAGAAAAAAGTTCCTTGTATTGCCATGGAATTCGAATTATTCAACATGATTTGTGTTTTCCTTTGCTGATAAAACACCCGATATTTGCAAGACCCAAAAATTTTATTTCCTAAAGATCATGAAAGACTTCTCCTACATAACAAACTCACACCCGGCTTACATTGAAAACATTTACCATGATTACTTAAAGGATCCTGAAAATGTAGACCAGGATTTGAGAAGATTTTTTGACGGGTTTGATTTTGCACTTTCCAACGGTCACGTTCAGTCCAATGGAGCGGCAAACGCTTCTGTCTCCAGCGCAGATTATAATTTGCAAAAAGAGTTTGCGGTGTATACACTTATCAGGGCTTACAGGAATAAGGGGCACCTGATTGCCGACACAAATCCGATAAGAAAGCGAAAAGATAGACATGCAGACCTGGATCTCGCCTTTTTTGGCCTTGCTGAAAGCGACCTTGAAACCAAATTCCAGGCAGGTAATCTGGCAGGTCTTGGCACTACTACACTTCAGAAAATTTTAAATCATCTAAAGAAAACGTATACCGAGTCGGTAGGGGTAGAATTTGGTTCGCTTACAGATAAAACTAAGCGTGATTGGATTATTAATGCCTTTGAGCATAAGATGAAGGAACCTGTATCACTTGACCAAAAACGGAGGATACTGCAAAAACTGAACGAAGGCGTGATGTTCGAAAAATTCCTTCATACTAAATATATCGGTCAAAAGCGATTCTCTCTCGAGGGTGGTGAAAGTACTATTGCCGCCCTGGATGCAATTATTGACACCGCTTCCCAACATGATGTGCAGGAAGTTATCATTGGTATGGCACATCGTGGACGGCTCAATGTGCTTGCGAATGTTTTAGGAAAAACGTATGAGCAAATTTTTAGTGAATTCGAAGGGACAAATACGCCTGACACGACGATGGGTAGCGGAGATGTAAAATACCATCTCGGTTTCAGCAGTGAAGTAGAAACCCTGTCGGGCAAAAAAGTAAACCTGAAACTTGCACCTAATCCTTCCCACCTGGAGGCAGTTGATCCGGTAGTCGGAGGATTTGCCCGCAGTAAGGCCGACGTCATTTACGAAAGCGATTACGATAAAATATTACCCATTCTTATTCATGGTGACTCGTCCCTGGCAGGCCAGGGTATCGTATACGAGGTGGTGCAGATGAGTGGTCTGAAAGGCTACTGTGTGGGAGGTAC
>JBBQSI010000238.1:0-5740 GCA_038213975.1 Chitinophagales bacterium | reverse complement strand
GCACACATTTTCTGAATTGCGCATTAACCTGCCGAAAGTGGGCAACTGGATGAAGGATGCGTTTGTGAGGCTGCAATTAGAATACTATGCAAAGCAAAACAGGCCTTACCTGGAAAATGGTACAGAGACCCCGACGCCGTCCTATTCATTATTTAATGCAGGCCTTGGCGGTGATATCCAAAATAAAGCGGGGAAAACCTTATTTACGATCAACATCGTTGGAAATAACCTTCTTGACGTTGCTTATCAATCCCACCTGAACCGGTTAAAATATTTTGAACCTTATGATGGCCATGCAGATGGCAGGCGGGGGATTTACAATATGGGAAGAAACGTGAGCCTGAAAATTGATATTCCACTTCGCATTAAAAATTAGAAGAGTGTTCATTGGTACAACAGCACCGGATCTTCTTTCTCATAATTTTCGTTGTATCGTACGAAGAAGCGGAGGTATAGCACCCGGCTTAACCGCATAAGCCAGGGCTGAATCACCAATAAAAGAATGGCATTGAAAATCAGCCATCCAAATATCCGGTTATCATCTACAGAGATGCCGATGATCGCCCACCATGCAAGAAAAGTAGCCGCAGAGAGCGCCACGGCTAACGCATAACTGACATACCCGGTACCATACCAGAAACCGGGCTCAAGGTCATACTTCTGCCGGCATACGGGGCAATGGTCGTGCATGTCAAGTATGTAAGAGAGGTTGAGCTTTCCATAAGCATTAGGATGCTTGAACATTGGTCCACGCCTGCACCTCGGGCATTTCATGGTAAGGATGGCCCAGAAGTAACCTGGCTTCGGCTTTTTAGTTGGTTCACTCATGCCTGCAGGAAAAGTTTATTTGAGAGGAGTGTAAAAATATAAGTATAATTAAAAAAAGAACCGGCTTAATCAATTCAGAACCGGGGCGGCAGAAAGCTTTTTTCTTTCCCCAATCTGTTGCCGCCACATTGCGTAATACAGTCCCATCTGGGAAATCAGGTCCTCGTGTGTACCTGTTTCTACCACTTCTCCTTTTTCCAACACGTAGATTCTGTCGGCATGCATCACTGTGCTCAGCCTGTGCGCAATTAGCACGGTGATCTGTTCGTCCTGCGAAGACACATTCTTAATAGTATTAGTAATCTCTTCTTCTGTAAGCGAATCAAGGGAAGACGTTGCCTCATCAAATATCAACAAATGCGGATGGCGAAGCAATGCCCGTGCGATAGAAAGCCTTTGTTTTTCCCCGCCGGAAACCTTTACGCCACCTTCACCTATCATTGTATTAATACCGTTATCTGCTCTGGACAGGAGCGATTGGCAGGAAGCTTTCCTTAATACATCCAAAATATCTTCGTCCGAAGCAGTAGGATTTACAAAAAGTAAATTTTCCCTGATGGTGCCGGAAAAAAGCTGGGTGTCCTGCGTGACGAAACCTATCTGCGTGCGGAGTTCGTCAAAATCTATTTCTTCCCGGTCAATATTATTATAGCGGATAGCACCCGACTGTGGTATGTACAAACCGACCAACAGTTTTACCAGTGTGGTTTTACCCGAGCCCGAAGGCCCAACAAAGGCAATAGTTTCCCCTTTTTTTACATCGAAACTGATATCCGACAATGCAGGATGCTGTGCCGACTGGTGCTTGAAACGCACATTGCGAAATTCCAGCTCCACAATCTCCTGGATGGCAGCGGGAGTTTTGGGCTTAAGTTCCGGTGGCCGTTGCATCAGGGTATGAAAATTCTGCAGCGAGGCTTCTGCCTCCCTGTAGGAAATGATAATATTTCCTATTTCCTGCAAGGGACCAAATATGAAGAAAGAGTAGAAGGTCAATGTCATCACCTGGCCGGGCGTAATGAGATCGCGGAACACAAGCCAGAGGAGCATGAACATAATTGTCTGCCGAAGAAAGTTTACAAAGGTTCCCTGGATAAAGCTCAGGCTGCGGATGCTCTTCACCTTCTTCAGTTCCAGCCCTAATATTTTGTAAGTGTTGGAATTAAGCCTTTTTACTTCCTGCTCTGTGAGGCCAAGACTTTTTACCAATTCAATATTCCGCAGGGATTCCGTGGTAGTGCCGGCCAATGCATTGGTTTCAGACACGATGCTTTTTTGGATGATCTTCACCTTCCTGCTGAGAAAACTTATCAACGTAGACAGACAAACGATGCCAACAACATACACCGGCATGATAGACCAGTGAAGGGAAAATGAATAGATCGTGACAAAAATGATCCCTACGAGAATACCGAAAATGATATTTATAAAGTTCACAATGAACTTTTCGGTATCTGATCTTACTTTAGAAAGTATGGACAACGTTTCACCACTGCGTTGGTCTTCAAAATCCTGGTAAGGTAATTTCATTGAGTGACGAAGACCGTCGGTAAAAATGCCAGCGCCAAATTTTTGTACGACTACGTTTCCAAAATAATCCTGGAAGGCTTTTGCTATACGTGATATCATGGCCACGCCAATGAGCATACCGAGGTATTTCATTACGCCCTTAATGAATTCGGGTTCTGTGCGGCCGCCAGTATGCGGCTCTACCACAAACTTGTCAAACATTTTTCCGAAAATCAGGGGATCAAGCAGTGAAAACACCTGGTTGATAGCGGCGAGAAATAGCGCCAGCACGATCAGCCATTTATAAGGTTTCAGGTAGGAGATCAATAACTTCATCAGCCAAAGTTAGAGAACAATGGGTTATAACGGTATTCTACGATGAAGGATCAGGGACAGAACTTTTGGAAATTATTTTTCCAAAAGTTGTATTCCTCACCCGGATTCCCGAAGGATGATGGTCAAAGCGCATTTCACTTCACCCGGATCGGCCAGCGCCTTCCTTTCAAGTGATTTTCGGATAGTTTTAAATTGCTGCCGTGTTGTCTCTGGTTTGCAATATAGAGCAACACCCTTTTTTTATGCCGGTAAAAGCAATTTTTCCGTGTTACTAACGGCAACGGTAAACAGTTTTTCGACCGATATTAAAATTTCTTTATTCAGCCAAAACTATAGTTATAAACCCACTTTTGGCGGGTTATAAATTTTTATATCTGGCCAAAACTATCAATTTAAACCTACTTTTGGCGGGATATAGATTTTAAACTATGGCAATCATTATTGGAAGAGAAGACGAAAAGAACCTTTTGGACAGTATTATATCCTCAGAAGAACCTGAGCTGGTAGCCGTATATGGAAGAAGAAGAGTGGGGAAAACTTTCCTTATCCGGAACTTTTTTGAAAAACAACTCTGTTTTGAATTTTCCGGTATTCACAATGCAGCACTTCAGCAACAGCTTGAAAACTTTAGCCAGGCGCTGTCGTCAGCCTCCCGAAGTTTATCATTTAACCAACCCAAAACATGGATACAAGCGTTAGGCCAGTTGAAAGAATATCTGGCACCCGTTATTAAAAAAGAAAGAAAGGTTATATTTTTTGATGAGTTTCCCTGGGTCAATACTCCCAGGTCCGGGTTCCTACAGGCGTTTGAAAATTTTTGGAATGTCTGGGCTTCCCGGCAAAAGAACCTGGTTGTGATCATGTGCGGATCGGCGGCGGCCTGGATGCTTCAGAAAGTGATCAATAACAGGGGAGGCTTGCACAGCAGGGTCACAAAAAAAATAAGACTGCTGCCGTTTACGATAAGTGAGGTGGAAGCCTACCTGAAAAGCAGAAAAATAAACTTAGACAGGTACCAAACATTGCAGTTATATATGGCGATGGGAGGCATTCCGCAATACCTTAAAGAAATACAGACAGGTGAAAGCGCTACACATGCAATAGACAGGATATGCTTCGCAAAAGACGGATTGTTACGCGACGAATTTAAAAATCTTTATCACTCATTATTCGATGACGCAGCGAATCATACGGCCGTGATCAGGGCATTGGCAAAAAAAGGAACGGGACTCACAAGAGCCGAGATTATAAAAGCATGCAAACTTACTTCAGGAGGAAGCACTACCCAATTGCTGGAGGAACTTACCGAATCGGGTTTCATTACGCCCTATATACCTTTTGACCGGACGGTAAAAGACAGCATATATAAATTGTCTGACGAATATTCGCTTTTTTATATAAAATTTTTGGAAGGAAGCCGTCTTAGCGGCAAAGGCACATGGATAAAGTTATCCAGGGAAGCATCGTGGAAAAGCTGGAGTGGATCCGCCTTTGAAAGTATTTGTATGAAACACGAAATACAACTTAAAAAAGCGCTGGGCATTGAAAGTGTACAAACAGAAACATCTGTGTGGCGCCTTAAGCCGAAGAAAAATGAACAGGGGGCCCAAATAGATCTATTGGTTGACAGGAAGGATCAGTGTATTAATATTTGCGAAATGAAATTTTCGATCAGTGATTTTGAAATAACCAAAAGCTATGCAAAGGAGCTGCAGCGAAAGCTGAAAGTTTTTTATGATAATACACTGACCCGGAAAACACTTTTCCTCACTTTGGTAACGAGCTTTGGAGTAAAAAACAAAGAAAGTTACCCGGGCCTGATACATAATGAAATAACAATGGATGCGTTATTTAAATAAAATAAGTGGCTTCAGCGATAAGCTTTTGGAAAGTTCGGAACATTCTAAAAGCTGTAACTCGAATTATCCATTTACTTTCAACGATCCGGGTTCCGGATGGATCTCTACAAACAGTTTTTCTTCCCCTGTACATCTGCAACACATCCTCTGAAGAATTGCAAAAATCAGCATTATTATTTTATCCGCACCGCTCTCATAGAAGTCGTTTCCCCGGACCCTGGTTGCCGCCGGGGCCAATGCCGTTCTTCTCTACATTTGCGGCGGAGGGGATGCCGGGAAGATGTTTATTTGCTTTGATAAATGCCTCCAGCTCCGGCAGCGGTTGCAGCGCATAGTGCTGCCGGAAGACATAGTCCGGCCAGTTGCCATACAGCTTTACGGTGGCTTTGGTGAAGATGGCTTCGCCGTTAACCGCTAAGGCATAGTTGCCATATTTGGCGGGGTCTATGGTGCCGATGGTGAGTTTGCCGTTGGTGAAGATATTGCCGTTCACATCCAGTTTGGCCTGGGGGGTGGAGGTGCCGATGCCGACATTGCGCGTACCATTTTTTAATATCAGGCTGTTGGTACGGAAGTCGGTGGTGGAGAGATACACATCTCCCGAAGGGCTGAGCACTTCGGTATTGCCGGCGCGGCCATCCATGGCAGTGCCGAAAGAATAATCGCCTTCGTGAAAAAATATCTTTGACTTAACGACACCGTTGATCTCGGTGGTTTGTGAGAAGGTATAACTACTTGCTATTAGCGCTAATAAAAGCAAAAATGACTCTATCCTCGTACTTCATGACACACCTTGCTTCAACAGTGGCGCCATTTATCCTCTTTTATGTGCTTGGGCTATTGTAGGGACAAACTAAACGAAAAAAAATCAATCTCAACATCAAAAAACAAATCGTTTATATTTATAAAAAGTCGCGTTAGAACATGAAACCGCCGTTTAGACCATGAGTAACCTCAATTACAATCTTGAAAAGTCAGCTTCTGACCGAGCACTAAATTCACTTTCTGAAACAGTAAAAAATCTTAAACAAAGTTTTGAAATTGATTTACCAAATCAATATAGATTATCACTATTGTCCGACAAAACTTTAAAAAAAGTGAGGGCATTTCTGCCCCCGTTTAGTTAAGTTTGAGTTACCAGACCTAAACTATAACTAAGATGGAAGTTAAGCCATTTGTCGGACAGCCGGTTTTATCTCAAATATTAA
>JBBQSI010000237.1:0-5788 GCA_038213975.1 Chitinophagales bacterium | reverse complement strand
CTCCGCCAATATCAATGAGGAGTTTCCTAAAGTCGACGATCGTAAGCGGATTGCAGGTAAGTATTTCAGCCGGCGTGAAAAAATTGTTATCGGGAGAACTTTCGGACGGACTGCGGGTAAGCATATCTTCTATGGGAAGATTGGTCCTGTAGCCGAGGTCAAGTAAAGCATAACAAAGCACTTCCAGGATGGTAATACCGGGATCATGTACGTTGTGATCTGTCCAAATCTTCCCGCTTAAATTACCCAGGTGTTCGATGCCTTCAGCCCGCAGTTTAGCAAAATCCAGGTAGTCAGGAAATCCTGAACTGGTTTTACTTATAACAATATTTTTCTGATCATCCGCCATTCAACAATTGAATTTTATCCGATAACATCTTTAATGCAGTAATCCGCGATAAGGATTTTTTCATTTTCGCAACAAGCAATTGGCCGCCCCAGCGCATCCAGGCATTTTTCCCATTCTTCGCATCCGGAATCGGGTATGCATACGTCGATTTCGCCCGCAACCAGGATGCTCCTGGGTGTTTTTGGGCAAACAGGTTTTAGCAGTTCAGTTTCCTTTGTTGCATCCGGCCAGGCATCAGCATCATGGCGCATCACCAGGTCTATGATGTAATCCACGTAATCCCGTGTTTCAAGAAACTGTATCACTTCTGACCGGCCCACACACTGGCCAAAATGCAGCTTGTCATATTCACCAATCGCCCACGGTGCCATAAATTCACGCAGGTCCTGTTTTAATTTTGCCGTGTAATAATTTTTATCCCTGCCTGTCAACAGTTTTATCCTCATGCAAAAGTGTACCTGCTCATAGCGCGGATTCATTGCGCGGAAACGAACAAAGGGCGACGTGTGCTTTTTACAAAACTCACCGATGTCGTCGAGTAAACTTACAGGCACCCGCGGTTCAAAGGTTTTAGCCGCTTTCAGTTGGTTCAAATCGGGGATCACAGCCAGCAGCACATGACCAGGCGCTATGGGGAAATCGTTTTTATATACATGGGCATTTAAGGCAAAACTGTGATTGATACATTTTACTTTAAAAATTTGCGGGAACTCCTCTAACACCAACCGCTCATAATCAAACTTCTGGATGGCCCTGCCCTTATGCCGCAAGCGTTCACTCACGCGTACATAAAAATGATTTTCTTCTTCAGGAATACTGCTGCCGAAGGAATTAAATGGCTGAATGATTTTTTTCACATTTGTATTCGCCTCGCTTAGCTTCGATATTTTACCAGCCTCGAGCGGCGTTGCCAGCCGCAGTTTGTCATTCACTGGTTCATTGGTAAAAGTGGCACGAATTGCCTGGGTAAATATGGCGATGGTTTCACTGATCGTGCTGCTATTTTTCGCAACCGCCGCTTTCACCCAATGCAAATCTTTCGGCAAAATGGTGTTATCATTCGTCATGTTTTCAGGCAGGGCAAACTTTACAATACCTGAGGTGGTCAATCCATCTGTAGCATCATCCAATACTTCAAAACCTTTACGCAGCGTTTTCCATTGATTATTATCGAGGTAAGACCATGCCACCTCTTCCCGTTCCGATTCAGAATCAGCCGTAGCCTCCGCCAACTGAAATAACATATTTACATTACTGCCGGGTTGCAAGTCTTTTAGCCCGATAAACAAATTGCCTTCATCACAGAAAGTGGGAATCAGTGTAGGCTTTAACGTTAGTTCTTCTTTTTTATAAGTTCCGTCGTATGGGTAGAGATGTATAAGATCAATATCGGTGGCCATGGCCGTGGCAGTGTAATCAAGGGAAATATTTTTTATTATTGGGGTCCATGGTTCATTGGGGATAATAGCAGCGAATTTGGCATTAGGATCAGTAAAATCTTTTACTTCCTGAACCAGGTTTTTTACTTCTGCTACCAGGCCTTTTATGCCCGGGAATACCGTGTTCAAGAGCAAAAACAAGTTCTTGCCGCGAACCCTGTCCCGGATTGCTCTACCCTGTGCAGTAGTTGGATTCCAGCTAAATCCTAAAACATCCCCCGGGATCATTCCATCGAGGCCACTCCCGCCATCAGCATCTGTGCCTACTATTTCTCTATTGGCTTCGTCAGACTTTGCTACAGCTGCTAATATTTTTTGATAGATAATATCAAAATCAATGACCATAGGGTCACCTACGGCATTGTAGTAGATAGCCCCTTCCACTTTTTCTTTCGGCAACTTACCAAACGCAATCATTTGCCTGGCCAAAACAAAAGGATAATCCTTGTGGAGAAAGTCCTGGTCACGTAAATTTATTTTGAGAAAACCGCCACGTGAGCTAACACTATATTTTGTCAATTCAGGAAGGGAATTCAGGACAAAAGAATTTGCTACCGGGTTCGTGAATCCAGCCGGAGTTATCAAGATTCCCTGTTCAAATATGCCTTGGTTATCACATAGGGTAACCGGCAATAAATTGGGTGGTGGTACCTGATCGAAAAGTTTTCGTTTAGAAGTTTCCGGCTCCCATGTGCCATTTTCGAGTATGGAAACAAGTACCTTAAAATTGTTGATATTCAAACCTCCCAGCAAATAACCTACGTAATATTTGGAAAAATCAGCCGGCTTATCTTTCCAATTAATATTTATTCTTAATTGTTTCCATTTTTTTCCAAAGATCTCTCTGGAACCGAGATAAAAGTTTGGTCCAATCAAGTTTGGGTTTGGGGGTGGCACTGCAACCGGATTGACAGCGTTGAAATCGATAATCTCCGGTCTTGTTCCAAAAGGATACACCGGCGCATTCACATCCTGCACGCTTTCGTCATTCTGCACGATAAAATTCTTCAGGCCGCATACGCTTACGTCAATTCTTGTTGCTTCAAGCGGATCGTTACTCAGGGATTCCAGCACGGAGACGTTTCTGAAAAAGTGGTAGAGGGAAACGTAATGAGGTTCATTTTCAGGCTCGTTAAGCAAACAACACCCATCAGCAGACTTGCCCGTTATTTTCTTCTCCAGTTGATCGCTGGTGAATATCAATTTAACCTTGTCATCCAATTCAATTTTCACAAGCGGTTGCGCAGTATTGAAGTCTTCCTTTAATTTCTCCTTGTCATAAAAAGTGACTGCCGGGAGAGACGTGTCCAATGTCACATGCACTTTAAGCAGGAAATTTCCACCAGTCAATGCAGGACTAACGGTTATGGTTGGTGGCAGTAGCGGTTGCAGCCATTCCTTTTCCCCGCTAAAGGAAATATTCAATGCCTTACGCGGTTTGAAAGTTTCTGCCAGGATTTTTTTTTCGGCGTCGCTGGATGTAGTAAAGAAGGTGTCCCAGCGTAGCTTCGTTACGAGGGTATCATAATTGTGGATTTCAATCGGACAATAACAAACAGTGTCTGAATTATTCCTTGTCCGAATAGTAATCAGTAAGCTGCGAAGCTGCTTTTCGAGGTCTTTACTGATGCCCTTCTTTGCTGCTGCAACAATTGCGTCATCGTTGACATAAATCCATGTTTCGTTTAACGCCGCGGATACTTCATCATAAAAACCGCCTGAGTCCATGAACTCAGGATATTTTTGTTTCTTTTCTGCTAGTGAGTCGCCGGTTGACTGTGTAGCGTCATCGCAGCAATCATTTACAGGCCGGGGCTGCGCAGCCTCCATTTCTTTACAAAAATCCGGGCTCAGTTTGCAGGCAAGCGTAATGTCTATTGTTCTTTCGCCTTCATTGAGCAGCAGTACGGGAGAACCAAGGATAAAGCCCATTCTTGCGCCCGGGTAGGGCTGGGCAAATGTTTTTTCGGGGTCTGTGTACTTGCTGAGTTTGGCGCCTATAGTCGCAAAGCTTTTCGTTTCGCCATCCTTGAAATCTTTTGTCTGACCGTCTGCCTTGTCAGCATTTGGCGCGATGCAAACGCCTTCGATATATGTGCTACCGAAAAAGTTTTGGTTGTTCAGAAACAAGGTGCGTTTGTCAGCAACCTGCGTTTTATTTACGACGAGCTCATCATCGAGAGCGAAAAGAATTTCCGCCTTGTTATTGTCCTTACCATCTTTTGCCAACAGCCCTTTTTTCAGCAGGTAGCTGTCTAATTGCTTTTGGATTTCGAAGACCAGGTGCACTTTGTCGGGCACTGCGTCGCGTGCCTTTAGCTTGAGCACTTGCTTATAGAAAAAGTCGAGATGTTTTTTTGTGTACTTGTTTAAGTCGCCCTGCAGGTGCTGAAATAACTTCAAAAAAGCAAAGAGCAATGCCAGGTGCGGTGTATGCTTTTTTTGAAGTTCCTCTTTGAGAGGAAAAAGACTTTGCTCCAGGCTTTGGGCAGCAGTGTCAGCAATGATCCGGATGGCATCGAGAAAAGAATACAGCGATTGGTTTATTTCATCCCTTTGAGCGATCAGCCTTTTGTGCTTGCTTTTGCCTGCCGGCTTGCATGCTTCCTTCGAATTTTCCACTGAAAGATTCAAGGCCCAAACATCATTTGCCGACAGCTTCGAAAAGTCAACAGGCTTCACGCAATAATATTTGACAGCGACATTATGTTGGTAGATAAATTTGCGGAGGGCAGTTCGCAGTTTATCTTTTATAAGTTTTTCAATCACCAATTCTGCCGACAGGCCACTGCCTTTGAGCTGAAGATGCCAGCTATTAACGCGATCGATTACCTGGTGAAAGATTCCGTGCAGCAGCAACTGCAACCCCCCTTTACCGGGATGTTTGTTAAAAGTGATTGCTTGCGAGTCGAACTTTTTAGTAAGGATATTCCTGTCAAATTTCACGATTGCAGCTAAGGTGAAAGGAAGGCTTTTCTTAAAAAAAGGCTGCCAGTTACTGATCTGCAAATCTTTGTCGTAAAAATTAACGTGTGGAGAAAGCTGAACGAAGTAATCAAGCAAATCGGCCATGCTGCGGCCATCAATCTTCGGGACGCCGGACAATAGTATATCCATCTCCCGCTGCTGCTGACTTACACCAGGGTCACTTTGAAAAGGATGTATAAGCGAATTGCATTCAAACATAATAACTCATCGGTTTCGGAGTAACACGGAATTCCGCTTTTGCTCATACGGGTTTCAGCGCTTCATTTTTATAATAGTCATACACATAGTTAAAGCGCGAATTGGTACCCGGGATAGTGTATTCAACAGAAATGATAAACTTCCCCTCTATCAAATCAAAAGAGCCATCATCACTCACTTCAATTTTCTCGGCTATGATGCGGGGTTCATAAATTAAGATGGCGTAGGCAACACGGTCTTTAATAAATCCGATGACAGAACTGCTTAGCGGTTCAAACAAATAATCTTCCAGGTTACAACCGTAGCGCGGTTGCATCACTCTTTCGCCAAGACTTGTTGACAGCAGGATGTTGAGGCTTTCTTTGATATCCTCTTCATTACTTACCATAGATACCGATGCGGCTTCATTGTCGAAGGACGGGGGAAATGCCCAGCCCGTACCAAGTATTGAATTGAATGTTTCGTTCATCATATTTATTTTATCCACCAATCTGTACGGTGAAATCGCCAACTACTATCACGCCACCGTGGGCAGTCAAATCACCCAGCCGGGCGGCGGGCCGCCCTCCTATCATGACTGTCGCCGATCCTTTCACAATGGTGTCCGGCGGACCAACGCACACCAATAAATCACCCACGACGGCGGCTGGTAAATTACCAATGAGAACGGTCGGTACACATGGCCCCGTGACTGGCCCACCTACATGTGGCACTGCGCCCGTAACCATGGGGCAGGTATGCATGTCCGATAGTCTTGCTGCTGGTGGCATTATTTACTTTTTAATTTTTTCATTTTTCGGCACTTATTTCAAGT
>JBBQSI010000236.1:0-5800 GCA_038213975.1 Chitinophagales bacterium | reverse complement strand
CGGCATTTCCCCAAAGCGCTGAAGGAGCTGCAAATTTTTCCGAAAATTCTTTTTTGATCTCTTTCACTTTTGCATGAAGCATTGCGGGTGGGCTGAGCATCAGCATGTAATCGTTTACGTTATGTCCAGCATTTTCCAATTGCTCTAAGGTCCTCATAATTTTAAGGATTACGAGGCAATAGCTCTGGTAATATTCTTTAACATGAACAGATTTATGAGCTTTGATTGCGTACCCCCCTTAGCTTGCTGAATTAGCTTTATTTCATTCACCGGAACTTTTTCATAAAAACTCCTTTGGGAAAAATGGAGCGCTGTTTGAAACAAATCATTCCCGCTCAGGGTTTGTGAAATCGCCAGGTGTTTTGGGCACGTACATCTGATAGCGGCGTGGTTATTCCCTTCTAAAAAGATATTTACGACCTGCAAATCTCTGGCAAGATTTTCGATAGGGGAGGCGTCCATGATCCGAAGGCAAAGGCCACGGTCAGGAACGCAGGTGTAGTTATTTATTGCGAGTTCAAAAGCAAGGTGATTTTGTAGAATGCGCTGTATCCACCTGATAATAGTCGGCAGCGTTTCACTATGCCCTCTGAAACAGGCAATTTCCAGGCGAACAGGGTTATTTCTGTTAAGAGACAACTTGCGTTCCAACGGAAAAGTTGAGATTTCTTCCGCTATTTTGTTCAGAACCAACCCGGGCAGATCAGCTGCCAGCGTGAATTCGCAAACGCTTTTTGCAGCGCGTGAAGTAAACATAGCTAATTAAATTATTTAGCATGAAGTTACTAAAATAATTAGCATTTAGCCAAGGGCCATCAATAATTCTTTTGGAAAAAAAATCAGGCAGGCTGTGCCATCTTTTCTTTTAGCGACAATGATTTTTCGGCGGCTTTGATGATGTCCGGAGTGTCCAGCCCATATTTTTTAAGTAAATCTTCCGGTTTGCCACTTTCTCCAAAAGTGTCATTGGTGCCTACATAATTTATTGGTATTGGAAAGTTTCGGGAAGTAACATGTGAAACAGCATCACCCATACCGCCAAGAATATTATGTTCTTCTGCGGTGACGGCACACCTGGTTTTTCTTACAGATTTCAGGATAGCATCTTCATCGAGTGGCTTGATTGTATGAAGGTTGATCAGTTCGACGCTTATTCCTTTTTCTTCTAAAGCTTTAGCCGCCTCCACAGATTTCCAAACCATATGGCCACATGCAAAAATTGTGACATCTGTTCCCTCGGCCAGCACCTGTGCTTTTCCTATTTGAAAATCCTGGTCTTCTGCGGTAAAGTTTGGCCACTTGGGTCTGCCAAACCTTAGATAAACTGGTCCTTCATATTTAGAGATAGCGATCGTTGCCGCTTTAGTCTGGTTGAAATCACAGGGTACCACCACCGTCATGCCTGGAAGCATCCGCATGAGACCAATGTCTTCCAATATTTGATGGGTCGCACCATCTTCGCCTAATGTAAGCCCGGCATGTGAAGCACATATCTTTACGTTTTTTCCTGAATAAGCTACTGACTGCCGGATCTGATCGTAAACCCGACCCGTAGAAAAATTAGCAAAAGTAGTTGTGTAGGGAATCTTACCACCAATTGTAAGGCCGGCAGCAATGCCAATCATATTTGCTTCTGCAATTCCGCATTGGAAATATCTTTCAGGAAAATCTTTTATAAAGGGATGCAGCTTCAATGATCCGGCAAGGTCAGCCGTGAGGACAACGACATCTTTATTTTGCTGTCCTAATTCATAAATCCCCTCACCGAAGCCTGCCCTGGTTTCCTTTTGATTCTGAGCCACAATATCCTTAAGCATAGTTACTATTTTATAAAAATTAAGTACTGCAAATTAAATCATTAGTGACAAGCGGGAAAAATAAGAGATACCAGCAAATTTTGAATATTCCCCTAATTAAGCTGGAAGTTTGGATTGTTGTACAATGATGCATCTTCTTTAAGATGCAGTTCCCACTCCCAGGCGGTAGACATCATTTCATCCAAAGTAAATTTAGGATCCCAGCCGAGCAGTTTTTTTGCTTTTTCATTGTTGGCGTAGATGGCAACAATATCGCCGGCACGGCGTGGCCCGAGTTTATAGTTCAGTTTTTTCTTGCTTACTTTTTCAAACGAGTTAATAGCTTCCAGTACGGTGACACCTTCGCCAGTACCGAGGTTGAAGTATTCGCAGGGATAAGTGTTCTTTTTATCTATTAAATACTGCAGCGCTAATGTGTGTGCACGGGCGATGTCGCACACATGTACATAGTCCCTTACGCAAGAACCGTCGCGGGTATCATAGTCGCTGCCGTATACAAACATTTGGTGAATTTTGCCGATAGCTGTTTGCGTTATGGCCGGCACGAGGTTTTCGGGTTTGCCAAGGGGAAGTTCTCCAATGGCTGCGGAAGGATGAGCACCAACAGGATTGAAATACCTGAGGAGTATACTCCTGTTCTCGCTGTTACTTACCTCTCTAATTATTTGTTCACCCATTTGTTTGGTAGCCCCGTAGGTAGATTCTGCTGGTTTTATTTTAGATTCTTCGGTAACCGGGATAGAATCCGGACTTCCATAAACAGTGCATGAAGATGAGAAGATGAAATATGAAATATTGAACTCCTTCACACACTTTAATATGTTGATCAATCCAAACATGTTGTTTTCATAATACATCAGTGGATGTACCACGGATTCATTTACAGACTTATAGGCTGCAAAATGAATAATCCCTTCAATGTCAGGATTTTCCTGGAATACGGCAAACGTATCATCATAGTTACAGAGGTCCACTTTGTAATGCTTCACATCCTTACCTGTAATCTTCTTCACCCCCTCCAGGAGTCTTTTAGATGAGCGGGAATTGTTGTCTATGCAGATTGGATTGTAGCCGCTTTCCATTAGGTCAACAATGGTATGCACACCGATGTAGCCACATCCTCCGGTAACAAGTATTTTCATCATCCTACAAAGAAAGAGAAAATATTTTACCCTAATGCGACTAGCGTGGAAACAAAAAAGGTTGAATGCATGTTCAACCTTTTCAAAAAACATAAGTATTATTTACGGCAATAAACCATCGATATAATTTGCCAGTTCTGTTTGTCCGGAAGCAGACTTGGCAGCGCTGATTCTCGCAAAGGATTGCTTGAAAACCGGGTCAATATATTTATGATATTGGCTCGGGACAAAATTTCTGAATTTCATGATAGCGTCTACCCCCTTCCTAACGTTTCCAGGATCTTTCACCTTTGCCAGGTAACCGGCAAATTGAACGGTCTCTGCAATTTTGGTTTGCGTCATGGGTGAAGTGTCAAAATCATTTAGAATATAATCAAAATCACTCTCTGAAGGATTTTGCATGATTGCCTGGGTCACGATGCGTTTCAATTTTCCACGTGCATCACTTTTGTATTGCAAAGCCAATTGGTAGCCTAATGTAGAATCTGCTTTCATCAAACCTTCCAGAGCAGTTCCAGCTACATTGTAAGAAGAATCCGATACATATTTTTCGAAGAGAGATTGATATTTTCTATCACCTGATTTTATCAAAATGTCAAGCGCTTTCGCAATTACATTTTTATTCTGGCCTTTCTCTGCCACCTGGGCGACGGCATTGATTACGCTGGGTACAGTGTAGCGCTTATTTTTGTCAATCAGGTTAAGCGTAGCCAAACGTAATCCCCAATATTTATCGGTAAGGCCATTGACTAGCTCGCTCTTATTGTTTTCAGCAAAGTACTCAAGCGCCTCCCTGCGGTCCAGGTAATTAGGTGCATTTTTGAACTGGAATGCATACTCCTCTGCAGACTTATTATCTGTTTTTTGTATAAGCAGAACTTTGTCTGCATCTACATTCACGAGGGCAGGCTTCGAAGCGCTGGCAAAATAAAAAGTATCCTTTTGGTTTTCGATCCAAACTTGATAGCGTTTTTTCTTTCCGTCATTACCGTAAACATCAATTGCTACGGGCATTTTAAAGATTTTTCCAGTTTGTTCAGTGGTTACTATTGTTTGCCCATTACTGTAGTCATAGTTTATTGTTAGTTCTGGATGTCCATCTCCAAAATACCATTGGTTGAAAAACCAGTTGAGATCCTGCCCGGTAACTTCTTCAAAAGCCAGCCGAAGCTGGGGCACCTCCGCACTTTTAAACTTGTTTGCCGTGAGGTACTGATTGAGTGATTTGAAAAAGGCGCTGTCTCCCACATAATTTCTAAGCATGTGCAGTATTGCACCACCTTTCGGGTACGAAACCTGGTCAAAAACATCTTCCTTATTATTATAATGGAACCTCACAAGATTTTTCTCCGCATTGGCTGGATTGGAAAAATATTCCTCCCTGTCCTTTTGGATCTTTTCGTCACCGGCATCTTTTCCATACCGAAACTCATTCCAAAGCGTTTCGCTGTAATCTGCAAAAGATTCATTCAAGGTGATATTGCTCCAGCTTTCAGCCGTTACGAGATCCCCAAACCACTGGTGAAAAAGCTCGTGGGCAATCGTTTCCTCCCAATTGTTGCCATCGGAAAGTTCTCTTGCATTTTGATAGGCGCTCTCCTGGTGAAGCGTAGCGGTGGTGTTTTCCATTGCGCCACTCACGTAATCACGGCCAACCATCTGGTCGTATTTCGGCCAGGGATAGGGAATGCCCGTTACCTCTTCAAAAACGCCAATCATCGCTGGTGTTTCTCCAAAGATCCCCTTTGCATAAGGAGCGTATTCTTTTTCTACGTAATAGTCAACCGGGATATTTTTGTATTTATCCTTGACAATTACAAAATCACCGACCCCCATAAAAAACAGGTAAGGAGCATGGGGAAGATCCATCTTCCAATAATCAGTACGCGTGCCGTCGGCATTCTTCTTTTGACTGATAAGTTTTCCATTACTCAGTGTTACAAATTTTGCCGGCACCGTCATGGATATTTCTTCAGTACTTTTTTGATTGGGCTTATCTATCGTAGGAAACCAGGCGCTGTTAGCCTCAGTTTCTCCCTGCGTCCATATTTGTGTTTCCTTTCCCGATCCGTCTTTTGGACTCACAAAATACAAGCCTTTCGCATCGGTGATTGCAGCGCTCCCATTCACTTTCAAATCGTTCGGTCGCGATACATAGTCAATGTACAGCGTGTAATTTTCATTTCGCTTATAGCTCTTATCGAGTGTGATAAAAAGCTGTGAGCTGTCGTACCTATATTTCAACGCTGATTTTGCGTTCCCCTTTACAATTGAGATGTTTTTTATTTCCATTCCTTTGGCATCCAGTGTCACAGAGTCTGTCGGGTAAAAATGCGGATGAAGTGTTATCCAGGCTTTGCCATACATCCAGGATTTATCATAATCGAATGAAACGTCGAGTTTGGTATGAATGAGGTCGTTTATCCGCGTACTTGTCGCGCGGTACTGCTGCATCCAGGAAGTGTCAACAGGCTGGTCATCATCTTGCGCAAATGCACCGAGGCCTATGCCTAATAAAAAAGTAGCTGCCAAAAATTTTTTCATAGTAATTTTTAATTGAGCGCAAAAGTATAAGCTAAATTCATTAACGAAATCATATTTTGGATGAAAGGCAGAAGTGCCATTAATTAAATAAGTTTGTGTCGTGAACTTCCGTACAATTTACCTGATCTGTTTTCTCAATTTTTTTAGCTCGCTGGCTTTCGCCCAGCAGTCAAGATTTGTTTACCTGCAAAGCGACAATGGCAAACCATTTTATCTGAAAAATGGCAGCCAGATTATGAGCTCTTCCAGCGCTGGTTATCTAATAGTGCCCAAATTGTCAGATGGGAAATTCCAGTT
>JBBQSI010000235.1:0-5822 GCA_038213975.1 Chitinophagales bacterium | reverse complement strand
ATCTAATGGAGCAGTGCCCGATATAATAATCTCTTTACCCTTTCCTTTTGCTTTGATGCGTGAACCAGTTTTCAAAATCTGTCCTGCGGCATTCCATAAAAAACCAGTTTCAACAATAAGGTCAGGCAGCATCAGAGTTGTCTTCTCCGGTGTAGCAAGCAATACCAAATCATTATCCACCACTGCACTTTGTACCCGGATAACATTGCCATCCCAGTTCAATAATAACTCAGTATAGTCGCCGGTTGGACTGTAAGCTACCGGGGTAATGGTTTCCGCTCTTAATACTTTAGATGAAATGTAGGCATCACCCATATAACCATATAAACCCACATGATTGCTCTTTAAACTAAGCTTTACAGAGAAAGCTTCCGGCAATAATACGTGGCTTAAAACACTGCTTGTATTATAGGTGTGCCAGCCTTTTTGCAATCTTGATTGAAGGGCGTTGAATGAAGTTTTTTCCTGGGCTTTTAATGCAGTGTTGCTAACAAATAACAATAATAATACGACAGACAGATGCTTAAAATCTGTAAAACCCTTTTTTCTTTTAAACGCCCAGGGATGTATAATCATTCGTAAAGGTTTGGATGCTGGGAAACAGGAGGTGAGTGAGCCGCAACTACTTCCATACAATTTTTTATAAGGCTAACAAATTTAAGCCTTCGTATCACAAGATTGTACTTAAGTAAAACTTGCTTTCCAAAGTTGATGCATTAATGTTTACTTATGCGGAATGTAGTTGCATTGATTTGTGTGTTGCTGAAGCCCGGTATATCTCCAAAAAAAGGTCCCATTTATTACTTTGCAAAGGTCATCTTTCATCCAGTTTAAAAATAATACCAAAATTCTTTTTGTATTCCTTGACATTGCCCTCATTCATTTCCTGTAACGCCTCATACAAGTTGAGTGTAGCAGCCCGGTTGGTGGTGTAGTTGCTTGTGCCTGCATCTGAAGGCCTGCATCATTTTTTCTAAATTTACCAACCTCACTCGTTATGACATTTAGTTTGAAAGGCCTGCGCGACCTGTTTTCATCACGCCCCTGTATGTTTTTGCAAGTGTATTGGCAATAGCTATTGCAGCATCTAAGTAACGTTTTTTTGTCCCATTTCCATAATGTGGCGGAGCTAGCATCTTATAAAACCGGAGTAGTTCTCATGCAAAAGACCCTGCCTTATCAAGTTGAGTAAATTGTGTACCTAATATCATATCGCTATAAAACACGCCCGACAGCACTAGTGTATTGTCAGGATAGGGAATATCAGCCCACACTGCATTTGACGGCGATAGGCTATGGCTTAAATAAAATCCGCGATAAAGGTCATGTTTTGCTTTAGCCGGTAGTTCCAGGAGTATGCGTACACCAATCTTCACTTTGACAAAGCCATTGCAAACTAATCGCAGCCATGCCACGGGATCATCGTTATCCGGCTGCTACACCTGGTGATTCAATATAATACGGAAGGCCATTAAAGTGAACCCGCATGGTATCCCAAAAATGCCAGACAAGCTGTATTACATGGCTCCATGCCTTACCCGGTTCATCACTGTACCATGGCTTAATATTTCCAGTGGCATCTGTCGTTAGATCGTGACAGATCAGGCGTTCTGTTTGAGCATTTGCCATGGTGCAAGTTATAAATGATAAAATCAAAAAAGCCTTTTCATATTTATATTTTGTCAGCGAGCTTCCGGCCTTACCGTATTTTAATATTGCTCGTATTTTCCAGATAGACTTTCGCATCTTTTAAACTGGTTATTCTTTTTCCATGCACGGTAAGATTTTCTATTGTTACCTGCTCTACTTTATGGTTATTATCTGATCCATAGAAAATGGAAAAAGGCAAGCCGCCATCTGTTATCTGAATATCTTTTAATAGAACGTTTTGTATGTGTCCACGAAACTTCGCATGGGCGTCCCTTTCATTCGGCGGCACTGAAAGCACGCCATCCCATGCCCCGTTAAGGTATAATTTTTCCCGTTCCAATTTATCAAGCGTTCCATCATCGGAATATTGGGAACGGAAGATTGCGAGATCGAATAACTTTTGTCTTACATCTTCAATTCGGATGTTTTCAAATATAATGTTACTAACGGTTGCGGTACCCGCGTTATGTATACTGATGGCGGCGCCTGCTTCAACATGGATAATATCGTTATCTGCAAACTCAATGTTCTTTACTTGTGAAGAATTTAATTCAAAACCAATCTCAAGGGCATTGCCCCATAACGCGTTCCAGAAAATACAGTGCCGCACCAGCACAGAATCTATGCCCTCACTTTTTGGGTAATCCATTGTTGCTTTTAGTACAATACAATCATCCTTGGTGCGTATAAAGCAATTTTCAATTAGTACATTACTGCTTCTTACTATGTCAATTCCATCATCGCTGGCATTATCACTTACAATTTTAATGTTATCAATCTTTACTTTATTACAATGTAGCGGCACTACAGTCCAGCTTGTACTATTATGTAGTGTAATCCCTTCTATGCTTACGTTTTCACAATCTGTCAACTCAACAAACCGATGGTATTCGCCTTTAGCTTCCTTTTTATCATAAGGAAAATTACCTGCTTTAATTCTTTCTTCATCAAAGCTCTTATTGAACGTCCCATCAAGCACGCCCCTGCCGCATATGCGGATATTTTTTGCATGATCTGCTTTTATAACGGCAGTTACAAATGCTCCGCCTTCTACATATAGTGTTTGGTTGTCCTTCAAAGTAATAATTCCGGGATGATACATTTTGCCTGCTTCAAAAAACAGAACATTGGGATCATTCTTCGAAGGAAAGTTTTTTTCAAAAGAGTTAGCAAAAATGAGTAATGGCATTTTGATACTGCCATTCAGCTCAATGCTTAATTGCATCGGTTTTTTAAGATAAATCCGAATCGTACTGTCTTTAAACACCGGGATAACAGCGGCAGCCAGCGGGCGAACATCTACCCATTTCACATCCCTGTTGACTTTAATTACAATCTCCACTTCACCGTTCATATCAAAGCTGCAATAAGCAGCAGGCACTGGTGAATCATATACAAAAACTTCCTGCTTATTTATAAATACTCTATAGGCTGCTGAAGGTTTGAGTCCCATAGGTATAGGATAAACTTTTACTTCACCAGTTGCTATCTGGAGAATAAAAAAGGACAATAACATCAATAAAAAGTGCCTAAAAAAACTCTCTTTTACATACATGGCATTTAAAAATTTAGTCTCGAAAAGTAGAAGTATTTATCCAAACCCCGGTGCTGTACTGTATTGTCAATAGATGAATCAGAGATGGGATGCTGTTTTGACATTGAGTATCGTGGAATTACAATTTACAATTATTACTATTCTTGATGTCCAGCCATAGCAGTTGGTTTTCCAGTAATCGTGCTTCATCTCCAGGACTGCCATCTCATGCCTTTAGAATGGTTCCGTTAGCATTTTTTTTCGTAAGATGCTGGAGAAATACTGACACCCGCAATTAGAGAAAAACGTTTCTGCAAGCGTTAGAGGTTTGTCGCTGATACTTAATCGAGAGTGTATTGCAATGGCGAAATGAATTACGCAATAGATGGTGTTCACATGCAAACGATCTCCACCTGGGATTATAAAGCTCCCGAGGGTGCCGGTGATAACTATGAAGCGCACATGCGAGGTACAAAAGCCAATCTGATGATCAAGCAGGACAGTGAAGAAAATTTCAAGCCAGTATTATACATAGAGCCGGTAGCAAATGATGAAGAATATGCTAACATCTTATATGAAAAAATAAAGATTGTTCAGGAAAAATATCCCGGGGTAGCATTGCAGAAAACTACAAGTGGTTGGATGATTATGATACCGGAAAAATTTGAAGAAGGGCATGAAGCACATTTTGCCAGCGTGACGAAAAATTTCCTACAATACCTTCAGAATAAAAGTATGCCTGCCTGGGAAGTTCCAAACATGTTGGCTAAATATTACATCACTACGAAAGCACTGCAGATAGCCGGAAAAACGAAGTAATTGCCCGCTGGAGGAAGCACCGAATTTATTTAAAAATCATCGGGTGCAATTAATTGGGCGTATTAGAACGAAATGCTGAAAGGCTGAACGTCCCTATTTCGAAGATGGATCTTTTGCCTCAACTGCTTGCGCGCCAGCTTTGCCGTCATTATAACCATCCTGCCAAATTTTATATCGCTCCGAAGATCTTTTGAAAGGATTGCGGCGGTGCTGGAAATAACCGTCAAATCCGTCCGACGAAATTGTTTCCCGCAGTTCATCTGTGAGCGGCTGTTCCGCCGCTGGTTTAGACAGTGTTGTGGCTGCAGGCTTAGGCGTTTCACGCGATACTACCTTTTTCTCTTCGGGTACTGTTGCAGGCTGCTCTACTATCTTTTTTTCTTCAGGCACCACTGGTGGTTGCTGCACCACGACCGGCTTCTCCGGTTGTGCCTGCTGCTGGTTTCCTGCAGGCTGAGAATCATTTTTTAGGAGAGAATCTGTTTTAATCAGCGATGGTGGGTTAGGCGCAGGACTGCTGCTAGTTGGAGAATCGGCAAGGGCTTGTGCGGGAGTGTCAGTCCCGTCGGTATCTGAGCGGAATAATAAAAAACAAAACGCAATAACGGAGGCAACTAAAAGAGTATAAAAAGCATACCTGTAAAAAGGCCTTTCATTTCCCGGGCCTTCATAGACTTCCTCCTCTCTTCCTTTAAATTTCTCTTTCAATTCCTGCCACTCTTTGAAGAGCAAACTGTGCAACTGCTTTTCTCTATCCAGGTCTTTTTTCAACGTACTATTCTGCAGACGTAGTGCTTCAATCTCTTCGCGTTCACTAAAGTTTTGCTGTCTTTCCACCCTTATTAATTTTTACGTTATGGTTTTATGCTGCGGGCTTGTTCAATTGTTTTTCTCTCCCGTCTCCCTTCCAGTTCCGCACCATACAATTCCGACTCACGGTATTTTTGGGTTAAGATAAGATTTATGACCAGATGTTATAAGTGTGGGGCAAGAATTTAGCTTTCCTTCCCAAGGATTCTATTTCCCTGACCAAACATTGTTACTCCTGTCAACGTCCGGCAAAACTCCTTCCGGGTCAAGGGTTACTTTTTTGATCACCGTTTTTGTCGGATATTTAAAGGTCCACACGCCGCCTCGCTGCCAGATCTCCACTGGCAGTTTTATCGTTTCTGACTTCCCGTCAGCATCAACGATTTGCACAATTGCGGGCAGGATCATTTGTTGATTATTGCCAATGGTGATTACTGCGCCTTTTTTAGGATCGTTATCCACGTAGGTTACGTTCCTCACTGCCTGGTCGAATTTCCAGGTCGTGAAAAACCAGGACTTCCAAAACCAATTTAAGTCTTCACCCGCAGCATTGTTGATGCAGTGAAAAAAATCATACGGAGTCGGATGTTTGAAAGCCCAGGCTTCCGTGTACTTCCTGAAGGCATAATCGAAACGCTCCTTACCCACGACGACGGTTCGTAAAAGATTTAACCCGTATGCCGTTTTTCCGTAGAACTGGTAATGCTGTCCTTCGTCCATGGCATCAGACTTCGTCATCAGCGGATCTTTATATCCCAAAAATTGATCATAATCCCGGGAAGCAAAAAAATCTTTTTCCAGGTAGCGTGGCGCCGCCACATATTCACGATTATTGAAAAGATCGTTCGCGATGTAATTGATGTAAGTATTAAGGCCTTCATCCTGCCACATGTACCGCCGTTCGTTGCTGCCCACGATCATCGGGTACCAATTATGACCAATTTCATGAGAGATTAGAAACCAGAGTCTCGCCGTTCTCTCTTTATAATTATTAAATATCAGGCCGGGA
>JBBQSI010000234.1:0-5844 GCA_038213975.1 Chitinophagales bacterium | reverse complement strand
CAGCGGGTAGTGCCCGGACAAAGCCCTTTATACATCCGCTGTTAAAAGATGCTGACAGTGTAACCAGTGTCATCCAAAAGCGGGACGTGCTGCTAAATTTCCCCTATCATTCCTTCGATTCGCTCATTGATCTTTTGCGGGAAGCCGCTATAGCACCGGACGTGGTAAGTATAAAAGTCACCTGCTACCGCCTCGCCCGCCAGTCCAATATCATAAATGCGCTCACCAATGCAGTGCGCAATGGAAAAGAGGTGATCGTGATTTTGGAATTGCGTGCCCGCTTTGATGAAGAAGCAAACCTGAAGTGGCGCGAGAAGCTTGAAGAATCGGGCGTGAAAGTGTTCATTGGCTCACCTAACCTTAAAGTACATGCGAAGATTTGCCTGATCAAAAAGAAAGTGGATAATCAAACGCATTTCTATGGCTTTGTAAGCACCGGTAACCTGCATGAAAAGACGGCCCGCGTATATGGTGATCATTGCCTGCTCACCAGCGACAAAAGTATTATGGCCGATATCAACAGGATGTTTCATTACCTCGAAAATCCGCGCAACAGCCAGGTCCTGAAAAATTGCAAGACTTTGCTGGTAAGCCCTGTGAATATGCGCAAGCAGATCCATACGCTAATCGAGCGGGAAATAAAGGCCGCAAAAGAAGGACGCTATGCCTCCATCACGCTAAAACTGAACTCGCTGAGCGACGAAGAATTGATCGTAAAACTATACAACGCGGCACGGGCCGGTGTAAAGATCCGCATGGTGATCCGTGGTATCTGCTGTATGTTTACGCAGAGTAAAAAGTTTAAGAAAAGTGTAAGGGCTGTGAGCATCGTCGACGAGTATTTGGAACATGCTCGACTATTCATCTTCCATCATGACGGTAAAGAAAAGGTCTACATTTCCTCTGCCGACTGGATGGTGCGAAATCTTGACCATCGCGTGGAAGCGGCCTGCCCTATCAATGATAAAGCTATCCAGGAAGAATTGAAGGATATTCTGCGCATCCAATTGAGAGATAATGTAAAGGCCAGGATACTGGACAACAAGCTTTCGAATGAATACGTAGTGTCTGATGATGATCAAAAAGTTCGCTCCCAGATTGAAACGTATCATTACCTGCTCAATAAATCTTACGAACCTGAAGAAGTGCCCGAGAAGGTGTCGGCTTGACCGGGAAAATTTTATATTTGTTTCCGGTGCCTGCTCCCACGGACTTGTTTTATTCTAATGCAGAGCCAACTCCCACGGCGCCTCTTATCGCCTAAATTTAATTTATGTCAGTTACGAAAGATGTAAAGCGTATCACTACCCATACGCTGCAAAAAATGAAATCTGTGGGAGAAAAAATAGCGATGATCACCGCTTATGATTTTTCATTTGCAAAAATTTTCGATGCTGCAGGCGTCGACATCATCCTGGTGGGCGACAGCGCAAGTAACGTAATGGCAGGTCATGAGACCACGTTGCCGATCACCCTTGACCAGATGATATACCACGCTTCTTCTGTAGTGCGGGGCAGCACCAAAGCGTTGGTCGTGGTGGATCTTCCCTTTGGGAGCTATCAGGGGAACAGCAAAGAAGCATTGAGCTCGACAATCCGCATCATGAAAGAAACGGGCGCACATGCAATCAAGCTTGAAGGCGGCGAGGAAGTACTGGATTCCATAAAAAGGATTCTTAGTGCAGGCGTACCCGTTATGGGACACCTTGGGCTCACGCCCCAGTCGATCTACAAGTTCGGAACTTACACTGTCCGCGCCAGGGAACAGACAGAAGCTTCCAAGTTAAAGCAGGACGCACATTTGCTTCAGGACGCGGGATGCTTTGGGCTGGTGTTGGAAAAAATTCCCGCCACGCTTGCAAAAGAAGTTTCAGGGGAATTGGACATTCCTACCATTGGTATTGGGGCAGGCAACCACTGCGACGGGCAGGTATTGGTGATGCATGATATGCTGGGGATTACCACGGAATTTAGACCCAGGTTTCTCAGGCAGTATCTTAACCTGCATGAAAAGATGACCGGAGCAGTAGAATCTTATATCGGTGACGTGAAGTCCGGTGATTTCCCAAATGAAAGTGAACAATACTAAGTCCTGATATTTTACATATCCCCGGTTTACGAAGGAATACTTTCTTTGTTAAGAGCCTAAATTTGCCATGTGCTCCCTTTGGAATCATCGGTCATTTATAATCCAAAAAACAAGATAAAATGCAATCGACTTTAGCTGATCTCTCCCTAAAAAATAAGAATAGCGGAGTTTCAACCGGAACCAAATGGCTGGGTGGCGGTGAAAAGATAAAAAGCTGTTCTCCGGTGGATGGCCAGGAGGTCGGAACAGTCGATGCGTGCACGCGGGCAAATTTCGATAAGGTTGTGGCGGTTGCAAACGAGACTTTCAAGGCCTGGAGATTGTGGCCTGCACCTGCCCGGGGGGAAATTGTCAGAAAGATTGGAAATGAGTTGCGGGCGAAAAAAGAATCACTCGGGAAACTCGTCAGTTATGAAATGGGCAAGAGCTTACAGGAAGGGTTAGGCGAAGTACAGGAAATGATAGACATCTGTGATTTTGCCACCGGTCTTTCCCGGCAGTTATATGGGCTCACTATGCACAGCGAACGTCCCGGCCACCGCATGTATGAGCAATACCATCCACTCGGAATTGTCGGCATAATCTCCGCTTTTAATTTTCCCGTAGCTGTCTGGAGTTGGAACAGTATGCTGGCAATGGTATGTGGAGATGTTTGTATCTGGAAGCCATCGGAAAAAACGCCGCTCTGCAGTGTTGCCTGCCAACAAATTATCGCTAAAGTCTTTAAAGAAAATAAAGTTCCTGAAGGTGTTTGTTCGCTGGTAAATGGTGATCGCACAGTGGGTGAATGGTTGTGTGAACACTTGGATGTAGCGCTCGTATCTGCAACAGGTTCCGTGCGCATGGGCAGGGAAGTGAACGTGACCGTAGGAAAGCGGCTGGGAAAAGTGTTGTTGGAATTGGGTGGCAATAATGCCATCATTGTTTCAAAAGAAGCTGACCTGGATATGGCTTTGGTCGGATCGGTGTTTGGTGCCGCCGGTACTGCAGGACAGCGATGTACCTCTACCCGCAGAATCATCATCCACGAAAAAGTATATGACCAGTTTAAGAAGAAACTCACCGGCGCATACGCACAGTTAAAGATTGGTAATCCCCTGAAGCCGGCAAATCACGTTGGCCCGCTAATAGACAAGGATGCCGTAGATGCATACCTGAAAGCGATCGATAATTGTATGCAACAAGGCGGTAAGTTTATAGCAGAGGGCGGCGTATTAAAGGGAAAAGGTTTTGAAAGTGGTTGTTATGTAAAGCCCTGTATTGCCGAAGTGTCCGCAGATATGGAAATAGTCAGCCAGGAAACATTTGCACCGATTCTTTATTTATTAAAATACAAAACACTGGATGAAGCCATTGCGATGCAGAACAATGTGCCACAAGGTTTATCCAGCGCCATCTTCACCCTCAATATGCGGGAAGCTGAGCAGTTCCTCTCCCATGCCGGCAGCGATTGCGGGATTGCAAACGTTAATATTGGCACTTCGGGCGCTGAGATTGGTGGCGCTTTCGGTGGTGAAAAAGAAACAGGCGGTGGCAGGGAGAGCGGCAGCGATGCCTGGAAAACTTATATGCGCAGGCAAACGAATACGATCAATTATTCTGCCTCCCTTCCTTTAGCGCAGGGTATCAAGTTCACGGTTTAATACCTTCCCTGGCCTGTTAGTCAACCGGAATCATACTTCCTTCAGAAATTTTATTTAAAGATTCTATAATCTTGTACCGGAGGTAGGAACATTGCCTGTAAAAGAACAATATTTGCGATAATAAAATTTAAACCGAAAAAGATGACCGCACCTTTAAAATTATTTTTCCTCTCCTGTGTAATTATATCCGTGACTTCTCTGAGCGCCTATGCGCAGGGTACCTCAGAAAAAAAGGAAGCACCGCATGGCTGGCATACGCTTGACCGCACTGCTTCCGGTTTTTACGGGATAAGCCTTGATAAAGCTTACCAGTTTTTAAAAAATAAACCGGGCAAAACTGTCACCGTCGCCGTTGTTGACAGCGGCATTGATACATTGCACGAGGATTTGAAGCCCATACTCTGGACAAACCCCGGGGAGATCCCTGGAAACGGAATCGACGATGATAAAAATGGCTATGTAGATGATGTACATGGCTGGAATTTTATCGGAGGCAAAGACGGCAGGAACGTGAAGCAGGATTCCTATGAAGGCGCACGCGTGTATTGGAAGCTGCGCGAAAAATTTGGTGAGGAAATACCGGACACTACCACCATGACGGAAGATCAAAAGCGGGAAGTAAAGGAATACATTCGGGCGAAAGAAAAGGTCGTCGGCGCCAATGATCCAAAGGAATTATTTTTTATGAAACGCATTTTACCGAACCTGGAAAAAGGTGATTCTGTAATTGCCAAAGATCTGGGAAAAACTGAATTCACCGGTAATGACCTGAAGACTTATTCTTCTAAGGATCCTGATGCAAAAGCTGCAGCGGGTATCTACCTGAACATTGCCAAGCTCAACGACAACTATGACATTTCTAATGAAGATATATTGAATGATCTGCGTGGACAGATTCGCAAGGGAGAGTCAGCAAATACACCTCCGCCGAATTACCGCGGAGACATTGTGCAGGACGATGAAGAAGATATTAACGATCGGTTTTATGGTAACAATGATATCATGGCCTCCACGCCCATGCATGGTACACACTGTGCCGGTATCATTGCAGCTGTCCGCAACAATGGGATAGGCATGGACGGTATAGCCGACAACGTTCGCATTATGATGGTGCGTGCTGTACCAGATGGTGACGAACACGATAAAGACATTGCCAACGCCATTCGTTATGCAGTTGATAATGGTGCACAGATTATCAGCATGAGTTTCGGGAAAGATTATTCTCCCGAAAAGAGTTGGGTAGATGATGCCGTGAAATATGCAGGTTCAAAAAATGTATTGCTAGTACATGCAGCAGGTAATGATCATAAAAATGTTGACTCTGCTGTAAATTTTCCAAATCCTGTTTACATAACTGATGGTATGCGTGCGCCTAATTTCATAACCGTTGGCGCGAGCGGCGACCCCACGAATGGTGGATTCACAGCAGATTTCAGCAACTATGGCAAAGAGGAAGTAGATGTGTTTGCGCCGGGTGTAAATATTTATTCAACCCTCCCTGGTGGTAACAAATATGGTAATCTTTCCGGGACGAGTATGGCATGCCCAGTTGTAGCCGGTTTGGCTGCATTAGTCCTCTCCCACTATCCCGGTCTTTCTGCCGTACAACTTAAAGACGTTATCGAAAAATCGGCTACACCGCTCGCGGAGAAAGTAAAACTTCCCGGCACGCAGGATTTGGTAAGCCTGTCAGATATTTCGCGAACCGGCGGCGAAGTGAATGCTTATGAAGCTGTGAAGCTTGCTGCATCAGTGAACGGTGATAAAAACGAAACAAAGGAAGCTTTGCCAAAATCAAAAGCGAAGCGTAAAACAGACTAATTTTTTGCAAAATATCTTTAACCTTCTCCCCGCTTCCGAGCGGGGATTTTGTTTTAATACTTTTGTGCAGTGTTTAATCAGAGAGCATATGGAAAAATTAATTACCGAAAAGAAAATTGCCAAGACCCAGCAAGGAGATTTTCATGCAAATTTTAAACAATATTTTGCTGAAGCCGGTGAGGGTGACCTCTTTACATTGTTTGCCAGCCAACGCGACCAGATTACCGCCATTTTCGAAAGCATCGATGAAGAAAAATCAATGCATCGCTACGCGGAAAACAAGTGGACAAT
>JBBQSI010000233.1:0-5857 GCA_038213975.1 Chitinophagales bacterium | reverse complement strand
ATCGCATTGATCGGAGTACTGTTGACAGTTGGACCGTTGTTTGGATTAGAACCTGCATCAACCAGCAATTTTTCAGGCAGATACGAATCGAATGCTGAAGTGCCTATTCCGACGTTTCCGTCGGTATTAATAATCATTCTCTCGACACTATTTGTTTTTACACTAAGGCTTACATTATCTGTGGTGCCAAGAAAATGGGTTCCGTAAGTAGTGCCCGCATTCCCTGACGTCAGCCATCCCTGGTCAAATTGATAACGCGTAGAGCCAACCGTGCCATAAAAATGAGTTCCGTCGTATTCTAAAGCACCGTCTTCCGGTGTGGTCAATAAAGTTCCGGTTGCAAATTTCAGGGGAGATGTGTTTGCAGTGGCGGTGCCGCCCGTGAGAGAAATATATTTTGGTGATAGCCTTCCACCAGCGTAAGTAAATGTAGAAATATCTGTGAGTCTACCATTCGTTGTGGCATATGGCACACGCCCGGAGGTAAGACCGATATTGTTTAAAGTAAATTCTTACCTCGATTGACCTGATGTTATTGTTGCATAAACCTTATCCGTCAAAAATTCAATTGCGCCAGCCTCCGCCGTGCCCATAAGTGAGCCGGAAGTAAGTTTCATCGGAGCTGTATTAGCAGATGTTGTGCCTGCTTTAAGGTGCAAAATAGCCGTAGGTGCTGGTTGGCCAATACCAAGATTCCCTGCAGTTGTCAGCCGCATTTGTTCAATATTGTTTGTATAAAAGGGAAAGTCATAATTCGTTGTCGTTCCAATTTTTTGTATTGCGGTAACTGCATTGCCTGCAGTTAACCAGGTGTTGCCTACATCCGCTTTATTATTAAATGTATTCCAGTCAGTACTGCTCAGGTATCCATTGGTAGATGTTGTAGCCTGTGTGATCCCTATCGCACCGGCCGAATAAGTAATCGGCGCTGTATTTGTAATTGTGGTTGATCCAATTGCTGTCCATACCGGGCTTAGGGCAGTGCCGGTATTCATCATAATAGTATTCGCGGTTGTATTAAAAATGATCAATCCATTAGCAGGGGATGCAATCGCGTTCTGCTGCGTAGTTGTCATCTTTGGAATAAGCAGTCCCTTTGTAGTGCTGCTAACGTCCAACATTGCGCTTCCATCAGGGTTACTGCCTGTGGCATTGATACCTACATTTTGCGCCGCAGCGTTCATGGAAACTGCGAGGAAAATAACAATGGTGAAAAGGAAATTGGTTTTCATTTTTCTTAATATTGAATTTTTGTTCTGGACAAGCGACGGCCTTCAACTTTAATTGAAGTTGTTTACCGCAATACTTATGATAACGTAATTACCTTGTCTTATTGTACAGGAAGGAGATTGGAGAGTAGAATATTTTTTATAACCTATGCATTAAATTTTTCAAGAGAATCTTCTTTTTTATCTCTAATAAATATTGCCCATTTTTCCAACATCGAGAGTAAAACCGGCAATTCAACAGGTTTAGCGATATAATCATTCATTCCGCTTTCGAGGCATTTTTCCCTGTCGCCCTGCATTGCATTGGCGGTCATGGCAACTATTACGGGCTGCGTTTCCAGGCAGAGGCGAATCATCCTGGTGGCTTCCAGCCCGTCCATGCCCGGCATCTGCACATCCATCAGGATGAGATCAAACTTTTCATGGCTAACTTTATCCATTACCACATTACCGTTTTCAGCAAGTTCGCAGTCATAGCCTATTTTACCGAGGATCTTTACAATCCATTTCTGGTTCACAGGATTGTCTTCGGCCACAATGATCTTTAAGGGGAATTTTACCGCAAAGTCTGCCGGTATCACATTTGCCCCTGGTCCTGCGGTGGTTACCCGCAGCGAAGAAATGAGACTATCCAACAGGTTATTATACTTTAATGGTTTGCTGATGACGGAACTGAAATAATCAGTGAACTGCTTATAACGGTCATCAGTAGGCGAATTCATCAGGATTGCCGGAATATCCGGGTGCAATTCATGCAGCGCTTCCGTGACAGCGATACCATCAGTATCAACCTGGAGAAAGTCTATCAACAGAACGTCAATGGTAACCTGCTTCAACACATCTCTAGCATCTGCGAGGTTCCCGGCAAATACAGGAAGGAGATTCCACCTTTCCAACCGGGCAGAAAGCAACTGGCCGCTTTTCCTGTTGGCACTAACGATCAGCACTAGTTTAACTTCAATCTCTTAAAGCCGGTTGTCTCTAAAGCCCAATGACGTGCTGTGTGTGATGTTTGTAGGAAACTGGATAGTGAAAGTGCATCCGGCGTCCGCATTGTTGATCACCGAAATATCCCCATCAAGCTGATTCATAATTCTTTTACAAATCACCAAACCAAAACCGTTTTGCTGGCCATCTTCGCCAGCACTCTGCGATATTGTTCCCTTAAAAATATCCTTGATTTTCTCTGCCGGAATACCGTTGCCTGAATCAGTGACTCTAAATTCGATGAGCATCTTATTGCCCTGTTCATTTTCACGTGCGTCTACCAATATCACTATTTCTCCGCTGTCCGTATTATCAAGCGAATTATCTACAAGGTTGATCAACACTTTTTGAAGTTTCTTATAGTCTGTATCTATTTGGAGCGGTACATTTTTACTTACCTGGTACAATAACTCGATACTTTTCTCCGCAGCCCGGCTGGCGAAAATATCCAACACTTCTTCTACGCAATGGTGCACGTCAAAGTGCATATCTTCCAGTTGGTCATTCAACATATCGATCTTGGAAAAATCCAACATGTCGTTGATGAGAATTTCGTTGACATTGCTTAGCAGGCTGGTACTGCATTCCAGGACCGTGTTTGCATATTCTTTTTGCTCTGCGTTCAAGTCAGTTTCTGCCAGCAGGTTTGCCATACCGATCACCCCGTTCATAGGCGTTCTGATTTCATGGCTCAGCGCAGCAAGCAATTTTTCCTTTGCATCAAAAGCTCTTTCCGCATCATGTCTCGCTTTCGATTCTTTTACAGAAATCACGTCCAATTGGTTATTTAGTTCACTCACCCGGTGAAGCAATTCCTGGTTGCTCGCTTTTATAGAAGTGATGCCGGCATAGAAATACCGAAACAAAATGAAACTGATGATGGCCAGCACGATCGCAAACATTACCATAGTTATCTTTTGAAAAAGTTATTGATTGATTTGAACTTCTCTGTGTTTTTAAAATCGATTTTAATCTTTTGCATTCCATTCCCAATTGATCCCCAGGACAAAATTTCTGGTCGTTGTAATTGGATTAAATGCATATAGCGGAAAGGTCCAATTCTTTAAAGTAAATCCCAGCATCAACCCTGGCTCCCAGGTATTTTTCAATTCGTAAGGCCGGGTGTATTGCAAAGCAAGGCCAGCATACAAATAATCATTAAATTGGCAACCGAGTTCCGACCAATTGTAAAAAAAATTTTCGTTGTTTTCGCTTACAGAAAAGGTGTATTGGCTCTCTGCCGAAAAAAATAAGCTATTCAACTCAAGAGAAAGATTTGAACCAAGGTTACCGCCGTTCATATCTCCTATGACTAAACCCACAAACGGAGTGACAGTCAACCCCAGCACCGGATTTAGCGAAATAGTTTTACCGGCATTGATGCTGAGCGTATTATTTGCCTCGTAGTTATAACGCATTTCACCAAACCAGTTTTTCTTATTTTGAAAATAAATCCTTGGAACAATTTGGGATTGGTTTACACCTGTATAATAGTATTGCTCTACGCCTGCGTGCTTTTGCGCAAAAGTTGATAAAGATATCAACATGAGGGGCAATATTGTGAGGCGTTTACACATTATCGGCCACCGTCACGTCCGCATTTACGAGCCGGTGCATGATAGAAATGTCTTTTAAATATGGATTCCATTGAAATACAAGTTTGTCGATCGGCTGCCAGAGAATAACCCAGCTAAATATGTCGAGGCCGTTGTGCAGCGCAGAAATAAAACCATCATCATCTGAAAGTATCATGGGCACGATTCCATGGCAGGTCATCATGATCACCAGGCTTGCCAGGAGCAGCAAATAGCTTCTGCGTTTATACTTTTCAAACCGCTCGATTTGAATGAGTTTTTTTGCTGAGAAATGGCGCCTGATGGCGTAGATGAATGCATCAGCATATTGCTTGTCATTCTTTGTTTTACAGTTAATCTTGTAATTGAAGGTGGAATAACGCCGGGCCCCTTCTATGGAATTAAGTATGTATTGCTGAAACTGGTGACTTAGCTGGCGCTTGTACATCGGAGCCGGATCGTTAGGATTGAAATGATCAACGATCGAATTTTGATCCAGGGTAAGAAAAATAGTGATACTGTCTGTTAGCGATCGGGTGCTTACCCGTGCTTTTTCTCTTTTTAACGGGAAAGAAAAAATACCAGTGAGCAAAGTTGATAACGTTCCCGGTTTCTTAAGAACTAAGGACATTATTGGAATTTAAAAGTGAAACAAATATTTCACCCTGCATTAGGGGGTGCATCATTCAGGTAGAACTATCCTAACTCTTGCAGGATGTTGAAATAGCTTTTCCTACCAGTTTTAACGGAGAATGGCTTCGATTATTATAATAAGATTTTCCGGCAACAAGTGTGACTCTTTTCACTGAGTTTGAATAACATGTGTGTATTTCCCGGAATGAAACAATTATTTGCGGTTTGCTCCGTTAACCTCCAGAGACTTACACAATTTTTTCGAATCATATCCTTTGTCCTAATAAGAGAAAATCCAATGAAGTTTTTTCTTGCCTTTTTTATTTTGCTGCTTTTTTCCTTCCTTTCATTTGGACAGGTTACTCAAATAAAATTTGAACACCTTACCACCATCGATGGTCTTTCCCAAAGTACTATACTCTGCATTTACCAGGACAGCCGGGGCTTCCTTTGGTTTGGTACCCGTGATGGCTTGAATAAATACGACGGATACAAGTTCACGGTATATCGCAACAAGCCTGAAGATAAATCGAGCATTAGCAACAATTATATCAATGAAATTGCCGAAGACAAAGCGGGCAATCTTTGGATCGCTACATTGGGTGGTCTAAATTATTTCGACAGAAAAAAAGGCACATTCAAAGTATTTTCTCACGACCCAAATAATATTTCGTCCATTTCAAATGATTTAGTGAATGCTGTAAAAATTGACCATACCGGCAATCCGTGGATTGGAACGCAAAATGCAGGACTCGATAAACTGGAGATTCAAAGCGGCGTATTCAAACATTATTACAGTTATCCCAAAATTGCCAATTCTCTTAGCGACAACTATGTTAGAAATATCCTCATTGATAAACAAAACCAGGTATGGGTTGGAACAGGGCATGGCGGACTGAATAAATACGATCCGGGTACTGATGCTTTTATTATCTATAAACCCGACAATGATGATCCCAACTCAATTGCCGGTAATGATGTGTATAAACTCTTCCAGGATTCACAGGGAAGATTGTGGGTTGGCACTAATGGAAATGGCCTGGACTTGTACGATAAAAAAATTGATGGCTTCCGGCATTATAGCCGAATAGAAGATCAAAAAAAATCGCTGGCAAAAAACACCATTCATGCCATTGGAGAAGACAGCGAAAAAAGAATTTGGATAGGAACGGAAAATGGGGGCCTCGCCATACTTGATCCTCTCACCGGAGAAATCTCTGACTATCAAAACGACGACATTGACCGGTTTAGCCTGAGCAATAATTCAATTTACTCTATCCTACGGGATACGAAGGGCGACATGTGGGTCGGTACTTATGCGGGGGGAATCAATTATGTAAACACCGATAATCGCTTCATTCATTATAAGCATACGCTGGCAGGAAACAGTCTCTCGGACAATAAGATACTCTGCATGTTTGAGGATTCTCGTAA
>JBBQSI010000232.1:0-5862 GCA_038213975.1 Chitinophagales bacterium | reverse complement strand
CAAACCGATTTTATCAGCATCCGACCCTTCAATCGTCCGTGGTGTATTGACGTGGCTGGCGATTGCTGTTGGTGTAGCGCTGCTGGCCCGGCTGGCGAGGAGCTTCCAGGATTACTTTACAGGGCTTAGCGTTCAAAGACTCGGCAGGCAAGTTTTTGATGACGGCCTCAAACAGACCCTGCGCCTGTCGTTCCAGGAATTTGAGGAACAGAGAAGCGGGGAAACACTTTCTATTTTACAAAAGGTGAGGATTGACACGCAACGTTTCATGGGCTCGTTCGTGAATATTCTTTTTACTTCACTCGTAGGCATGTGCTTCCTCCTGTGGTATGCCATCACGAAGAGTTGGTTACTCATACCCGTTTTTCTCGTGGGCATATTATTCCTGGGCGGTTTAACCGGTTTATTAAGTAAAAGAATAAAAACCGTTCAGCGATCTATCAATCGGGAAACGAATAAGCAGGCAGGCCTCATTACCGAATCACTTAGAAACATTGAACTGGTAAAAAGCCTGGGGCTAACGTTCCCGGAAATAAGAAGATTGAAAGCACTGACGACAAAGATCTTCGACCTGGAGATGTACAAGGTGAAGCAGGTACGGACGCTTTCTTTTTTGCAGGGCACCATTATGAACCTGCTTAAGCAGTCGATCTTTTTTATCCTGCTTTGGCTCATCTTCCGGAGTGTGCTGAGCACCGGCGAACTCATCGCCATGCAATTCATTACGGCATCCATATTTGCACCCCTGCAGGAGTTGGGGAACATCATTTTACTCTACAAAGAATCAGAGGCATCACTGCAGAACTTCGATGAACTCATGCAAAAACAAATTGAACAAAAACCGGACGATGCCGTCACGGTAGGGCCATTACTCACACTCAGTTTTCACGGAGTGATATTCCGTCATCGCACCGCCACTTCCGATTCTATTGACGATCTTTCTTTCACCGTTGACCGGGGAGAAACCATTGCCTTTGTTGGCCCGTCAGGCGCGGGAAAATCTACCCTGGTAAAACTCCTTGTTGGACTGTACAAGCCCACAACCGGAGAAATAGATTTTAATGATACCAGCTACAGTTTGATACATTACAATGCCTTCCGCCGGGAGATCGGATTTGTGACGCAGGACACACAATTGTTTGCCGGTACGGTAAAGGATAATTTGCTGTTTGTACAACCCGAAGCGACTGACGAAGAAATTATGCTGGCATTGGACAAGGCATCCTTCACGCCAGTGATTGACAGAACCGGCCAGGGCATCTATACGTTGCTTGGTGAAAGCGGGATGAAACTTTCCGGTGGAGAAAGACAAAGGCTGTCTATTGCACGGGCGCTAATAAGGCATCCGCAGCTCCTGATTTTTGATGAAGCGACTTCTGCGCTTGACTCGATCACCGAAGAAGCGATTACCGAAACTATCCGAGGGCTTTCCGACAGCAAAGAGCGCATTACAATTCTGATTGCACACAGGCTTTCAACTATCATGCATGCTGACAGGATTTACGTTTTGGAAAAAGGAAAGATCTCTGAGACGGGAACGCACGCCGACCTTCTCGATCAGAAAGGTTTGTACTATGCCATGTGGCGGCAGCAGGTGGGTGAGAGAAGGATGGAAATTGCCTAGTTAAAAAATTCGTTTACTCTTTACCGTAATGTACAGTCTTACCGGATTGAAGCCTAATTTAGCCGGAGTATAAGATGCTGTTTAAGCCAAAAAATATTGCCCAGGATAAATGGAAACATTTTCTAGTCGGCATTGCCATGGCAATTGCTTTTCAGTTAGGCGGCAGCTGGTTGTTACACGTCTCACTGCCCCAACTATTGCTCGTCAATATTTTGCTGGTCATCGCAATCGCCTATGGCTTCGAATTGTTTTCACTCGTCACCGGAAAAGGACACTATGAAGTGATGGATGCTGTTGCTACATTGATCGGCGGACTTATCGGGATGACGCTGATCGTAGGCCTTAATTTGTTTTAGTCGTGCTGATTAATTTATCTACACGCCAAACTGCCTGAGATGATGATCAAGGTGCTTCCACGAGGCTTTGCTCCATTGTTCTTTGGTCATTTTACCAAAGATGGGATGGACCTCTTTCTTTATGCCAGCCGGTGTAAATTCCTTTATCAAACCAATCAACTGGCTGCGCTCGTAATCAAACTCTTTTTCATCCGCCACGATGTAGGTCTTGTCGGTCGGTAGTCCCTGTTTATAGGGCTTTTCGTTATAGAGTATACTTTTCATCATTGGTCCAATCAACCGGATGAGAAAGCTCCCTTCCGGGACGTGCCTGCCATATGGCACCAGGAGAGGATATTGCATATGCTTCAGCATTTGCTGCACATTCATTTTGCCCCACAACGGTCTGGAACCTGGTGTCAAATTTTTGATCCGCCCGATGGTATCGTTTTTTACTTCGCTATCAAAAAGATCCATTACTTCCATTATACTTGTTTTTTGTTTTGATGGAAATTACTGTTTCAATTCGAAACTAGCTTTAAATAACCCGCACTTTCGATGACGATCGGAATTAAAACAAAATTTAAAAAAAATGATCCATTATTATAATTACTTGTTGTCATTTCCGTAGAGCCGATGTAAAAACAAGATGTCATCATCTTTAGAATATTCAAGGCCGGAGACTTAAACGAATGTAGTGGTAACAGGCAGAATAGTTTTTTCGATCTTGCTTTTTCACCTCCTGGTTTAAGGGAATAAAATTGGTGAGAATAAATTAATACACGGCGCTAGCAATATTCCCATGTTTAAAAGCAGCAGCATTCCCGAAGCTAATTTTTAGGCAGGTTACTATTTTCTCCATCGAATTGTTGAGATTCTGGCTTAATATTTCGGAGTTATAATTATGGCTACGGATTACGATTTGAACAGGTTTGTTTCCGCCCAGGAAAGTACATATCAAAATGCCTTGCATGAGATCATCTCCGGGAGTAAGAAAGGCCATTGGATGTGGTCCATATTTCCTCAATTGAAAGGTCTGGGATCCAGCAGTACTTCGCAGTACTATGGTATCAGCAATATCCAAGAGGCGGAAGCGTATTTGCACCACAGTATCCTGGGGGGCCGTTTGAAAGAAATTTGCCAGGCTGCCCTTGCAGCTAATTCGAATAATGCTACCCGGATTTTTGGAGCACCCGATGATCTGAAGCTGAAATCGAGCATGACTCTTTTTTCTGAGGTTGCCAATGCCGATAGTGTTTTCCAACAAATATTGGATAAATTTTTCGATGGAAAGAAGGACGAACGGACGTTGCAGATTTTAAAAGAAAGATTGTAATACTTGCCTTAAACATTTCGTAATGGCCGGTGTTATCTCTCTCTAAACTCCTAAAAATATGGCTACCCTTACACTGGTAACTCTTGCCAAAATGATGAAAGAAATTGATTACTGTATGATGGTGACCCTGGCCACCCGCGGCGGAATGATTAGCAGGCCCATGAGCAACAACCGTGATGTGAAATGGAACGGAGACTCTTATTTTTTTACTTATGAAAAAAGCAAAAAAATAAAAGACCTTGAAAAAAATCCCAACGTCAGCCTGAACTTTGAAGGAAGTGACGGACTATTTATTTGTGTAAATGGCAAGGCGGAACATCTTCGCGACCAGTCGAAGTTCGAAGAGCATGGGACAAAAGTCTTGACCAATGGTTTCCTGATGGTCCCCAAACAAAAGGCACAGTGTTGTTACACGTGAAAGGAAGTAAACTGGATTACTTGGCAAAATGAAAACCAGGGAGAAATAAAACTGGAATCAACTAAATGAAAGCAGTGCCTGTGTTAGTATCTAACTCTTAATATCTTATCATTTTTTGGTAAGATATTTTTACATACTTTCTGGAATCAAATACAGTAGAGGCTCTCAGGCTGCAAAAAAATAGTTCAACTTCACCTTCGAAGGTTTGCTTTTTCCCACGAAGACAGAAAGACACTAAGGATTTTCCTTAGGAAAATAAAGGTTTCTTTGTGTTCTTCGCGCCTTCGTGGTAATTCCTTTTTGGTTCTGGCTGTCCAGTTCAGCCTTTCTTTAATCTGTTTCCAGAAGGTTATCGAAAGATGAAGATCTTATTCCGCGCTCTTTTAAATGACAGCGTTATTACTAACGTATTAAAAGAAAATGTTCCGGATGGATACGGGGTACTTCTTACGTACCGCTGTTTACCCAAAGGGCAGAAAGTACGGTTGCGGTCAGGACAAGCAATGAAAAAACGAGGTATTTCACGGTCTTGTGTTTTTCGAAAAGGGTCATACGGTGGGGTTTTCTTACATTAGACGGAAATCGTGCCAATTTATTTTTCTGTTAGAAAGTATTTTTTACCAACTGTGAAAGCAGACCGATTTCCGTGGTGAAACATTGCCTGCCAGAAATTTTTTTCGGCCTTTATCTCTCCGGTCACGTAGATTCTTCACGCTGACTAAGTTTTATTTTCCAGAATTGAATTACAAGCGTTGGGATTTTGCCGCGAAGAGGACCAGATGGAACTGCATAGCTTGTTAATCCTCGGTGTAAAAAGGTCTATTTCTTTAGCTTTGAAACTCCGAACCCATTTTTTGCAAGCTTATGAAATTTGTTCTTCTCGTTTTTTTTATCCATTGTTGCCATAAGGTGCAATCCCAGCTCACAGCAAATCAGCTGCCGGCAGCAAAACAAATTGCTATCTCAAGCCTGCTCCCGCTGGATTTTTCAAATGATCTCAGCGGCCGGAAACTGTTCCAGCGAAATTCCGGGATGATCCTGGGATTGCAGCGCGGGAAATACACCGCCCTTGAACTTGGTGCAGAAGCTCATTGGAGAAAAATCAGCCTGCTTAATCCACACATTATTGGGGCTACTGCCAACCTGGAATATAATATTGCCGATCACGTTCTGGGCTACAAAGCGGGCGTGTGGATGAAAAGAGGAAGGATCAATCTTACTTATGGCATAAACGTGAGTTATTTCACTGACTTCAATAACCATCAACTGTTTGGCGGCGGGCCAGCAGTTGGCTTTCGTTTTTTTGGTTTTCATCTCATCAACGGATATAACTTTTTTGCCTTCGACAATTCGAAGCCTGAACTCCAGGCAATGCCGGTTAATAATCTGTACATGTCACTGCGATATTATTTCCCCGTCGAAAATAAATTCACCTGGGACCGCAAGACGATAAAGAAAAAAAAGGCGCGGCAAAAAGAAAGACACAGGCGCCAGAAACAACGGAAGAAAGAAGTGAAGAATGGCGACAGAAAACCTCTCCGGTTACCACCATTTTTGCAAAAAAATAAATAATCCAAAGACCTTTTCTCTTAACCGAGCTACCTGAAATATTATTTATTAAACTTCGCCTGGATGGGGATGTTTCCAGGGCGAGCGATAGGTGCGGCTCAAAAGGGCCGTTGCTTCGGGGTCACCTTTTACAACTTTTGCCACCGGGTCATAGACCATGGGCCGGCCGGTTTTCATCGAAAGGTTTGCTAAAATGCAACTCGCCGTAGAAATATGCCCCTGCTCTATATCGGCGCCCGGACGTCCGTTCGTTTCAATGGCTTGCAAAAAATCAAGCATATGCGCCCGCGTCGCGGGTGCAGCATTTAATTCTATCATTGGTTCTGTAAGATCTTCAGGATATTTTTCTTTTTCAAATACAACGTCTCCGTGGATGGGCTTGCCATCACCTTGCGGGATAAAGTCGTATTTCATCGTACTTCCTTTAAGTGTGCCTTTGTCGCCATAAATAAAGAATGCCCATGGATATTCCGGATCGGGCGGCGTGCCCCAACTCCGATGCTGCCATACGCAGTTCAATTCTTCGTATTCAAATAAGGCAGTTTGCGTGTCAGATATATTTGACTTCCCGGATTTATCA
>JBBQSI010000231.1:0-5864 GCA_038213975.1 Chitinophagales bacterium | reverse complement strand
TTGCCTGCAACAAAAAAAGCTTCACTACGGAGAAATCGAAATGATACTGGTCGGAAATCATGCGCCTTTTTCCTGGGGAAATACGGCAGCCAAAGCAGTATACAATAGCGCAGTTTTGGAAACTGTTGCAAAAATGGCTTTCCTCACGCAGTCTATCAATGCGGATGCATTAAGATTGAAGGATACGCTGATTAAAAAGCATTATGATCGTAAGCACGGTGCCGACAGCGACTATGGCCAACGATGATAAAAATCTTGAACCTTGTAATGAAAAAGTTTTTTTTTCTGCTCTGCCTGCTCACAAATTGCGTCGTGTTTGCGCAGCAAAAAGATTATCCCTTCCATGCTGTGGATTTCACGGATGTGAAGCTTTCTGATAATTTTTGGCTACCCCGTCTTTGGATACGCCGAGTGGTTGCCAATCAAAAAGTTGGAAATGAGCAGGGGAAAGTAGCCCTGCAGCGCGGGCCAATAATGTATTGTGGCGAGTGGAAGGACAACGGCGGTAAAGTGTCTAACCTTGTGTTGCCTACCGAAACAAAACTTCAGGCCACATTCCAACCAGCGTTGCTGAATGGAATCGTGACGCTTGCTGGCAAAGTGCCTGGTATAGATATAAACAATGATGGTTATAGCCTGAAGACAACAGAGCAGGAATTTGTTGCGATCCCTTATTACGCCTGGGCAAACCGGGGCAAAAGGGATGTGATGGTCTGGTTTCCGGAAAAAATAGTCGACATAGATATCGTGGCGCACGAATGACTGTTACGAAATGTTTGTATCTGTTCACAGCTAAAAGAAATGATGAATGAAAGTTTTTGAAGATCTCGAAGTTTGGTTTCTCACCGGCAGCCAATCCCTTTACGGAAATGAAACACTTGAAAAGGTTGCCGCCCATTCGCGGGAGATTGCCGGATTTTTTGATAAATCCGAACGCATTCCCGTACATGTTCGCTTTATGCCAACAGTAAAAAGTGAAGAGGAAATCTATTCAATTATTCAAGAGGCAAATGCCGAAAAAAAATGCACCGGCATCATTGCCTGGATGCATACTTTTTCGCCAGCCAAAATGTGGATCAACGGGTTAAAAATATTGCAGAAGCCGATTTGTCATCTTCATACGCAATTCAACCGCGATATCCCCTGGGGTGACATTGACATGGATTTTATGAACCTCAACCAAAGTGCACACGGAGACAGGGAATTTGCTTTCATGCTAACCCGGATGCGTAGCCGTAGAAAAGTGATCACCGGGCATTGGGAAAGCGAGAGTGTGATACAGCAAATGGATGGCTGGGTGAGAGCTGCTGCCGGCTGGCATGACTGGCAGGGCGCGAAGTTTGTCCGCTTCGGTGACAACATGCGGCACGTGGCAGTTACAGAAGGAGATAAGGTGGAGGCCCAGCTTAAGTTTGGATATTCAGTGAATACCTATGGTGTTGGTGACCTGGTAAAACGTATCAATGATGTGAGTGAAAAAGCGGTAACTGATTTGTGTAGTGAGTATGCAAACGATTATGCATGCGCGGAAGAATTGCTGCCCAAAAATAAAAAATCTGCTTCCCTCAATGAGGCTGCGAGGATCGAAATCGCATTAAAAGAATTTCTGCAGGAGGGTGGATACAAAGGATATACTAATACGTTTGAAGACCTTCACGGTATGGCCCAGTTGCCCGGCATCGCTACCCAGAGAATGATGATGCAGGGCTACGGCTTTGGAGCAGAGGGCGACTGGAAGACGGCCGCCCTCGTACGTGCTATGAAAGTGATGGCAAAAGGTCTTGATGGTGGCAATTCTTTTATGGAAGATTATACCTATCATTTTGAGCCGGGTAACGAAATGGTCCTCGGTTCGCACATGCTGGAGATATGCCCTTCAATAGCCGATGGTAAACCTTCCTGTCAGGTACATCCGCTGGGCATAGGCGGGAAGGGGGATCCTGTGCGCCTTGTCTTTAATGTGCAGGCCGGTCCGGCGCTTAACGCTTCCATCGTACACATGGGCAACCGCTTTCGATTACTGCTAAATGAAGTGGAGGCCGTAGCACCGGCGAAGGAGCTTCCAAAGCTGCCGGTAGCGAGGGTTTTGTGGAAACCTTATCCGGATATGAACACAGGCTGTACCGCGTGGTTGCTGGCTGGCGGAGCACATCACACTTGTTTTAGCCAAAATCTTTCCATTAATCATCTCGAAGATTTTGCGGATATCGCAGGCATTGAAACGGTCATCATTGATAAAGAAACCAAACTTCGGGACTTAAAGAATGAGTTGCGATGGAACGAAGTTTATTATCAGTTACACCAGAAATAAGTTTTATCGCATTAATGCTTTATTTTGAAAGCGCAATTACCATGTCTTAACCAGCTTGTAAAAAGCACTACCATTTTTTTATTCCTTCCCCCTATTAAAACAATTTTAGATCGAAACAAAAATCAACCGGTAATTTAATCTGACATTTCATTTTGCTTGTTTATGAATTCAAATCTGGCTGCTGCCGACTATATCATTTTTATTATCTATTTCGTAATTGTTGCCGGCTACGGCTACTGGGTTTATCACCGGAGAAAGAAAGATGAGCATGATGCAAAGGCATTTTTTCTCGCGGAAGGAACACTTACCTGGTGGGCGATCGGTGCGTCGCTCATAGCATCAAATATTTCCGCCGAGCAGTTTATTGGAATGAGTGGTGAAGGATTTTTTTTAGGAATTGCTGTGGCAGCGTATGAATGGATTGCCGCCATCGCACTCATCATCGTTGCCGTTTGGTTTATACCGGTTTATTTGAAAAACCATATTTACACCATGCCGCAATTCCTGAAAACGCGGTATAATGAATCTGTGGCATTGATCATGGCGATCTTCTGGTTATTTCTTTATGTATTTGTAAACCTTACATCTATTCTTTACCTGGGCGCTGTTGCGATAAATGGCCTGGCCGGTGGTGAATACCTGCATGCGATTATGATCGGGTTAGCCATTTTTGCCCTGGTCATTTCCCTTGGAGGGATGAAGGTGATAGGTTACACCGATGTGATACAGGTAGGTGTCTTAATCATCGGAGGGCTCATTACCACCTACATTGCCCTGACCGTGGTGGCAGAGAAATTTGATGTTGGCAATGATGCCATCTCCGGTTTCAAAGCGTTGCTGCAAAATGCACCTGAGCATTTTAAAATGATCATTCCAAAACCTACCGCCGCTTCCACTCAAAATGAGGTAGACAAGTACCTGACCTTTCCCGGCGTGGCCTCTTACCTTGCGGGCATTTGGATCATCAACCTAAATTATTGGGGCTGTAATCAATACATCACCCAGAGGGCGCTTGGCGCAGATCTGCAAACGGCCCGCACCGGAATTTTGTTCGCTGGTTTTTTGAAATTACTGATGCCTGTGATTGTGATGTTGCCAGGTATCGCAGCTTTTGTACTGTATGAAAGTGGCAATTTGCCGCAACTCGTTGGTGGCAAAGACGGCGCTTATTCAGCCGTACTTACGTTTCTTCCTACGGGGTTAAAAGGCCTGTCTGTTGCCGCATTAACAGCAGCCATCGTGGCTTCGCTTGCGGGAAAAGTAAATAGTATTTCGACAATATATACGCTCGATATTCATAAAAAATATATCGGTAAAGAAGACAGTGAGCGCAAGCAGGTAATCATCGGCAGGATCGCCGTTTTTGTTGCCATGATATTGGCTGTAGCTTTCACCTGGACGGATGTGCTCGGTATCGGTGGGGTGGGTGGTTTCACATACATCCAGAAATATACAGGCTTCATTAGTCCGGGTGTATTTGCCATGTTTTTCCTTGGTATGTTTTGGAAACGCACGACCGGCCTGGCCGCAATAGTCGGGGTTATCACCGGATTTGTCTTGTCTGTATTTTTTAATGAATTCGCGCCACAGGTATTGGGTAGTGAAACCTTCCTGTATACTGCCTATCAAAATGCAAACGGAGTTTATGAGATCCCTTTTCACATTTGTATGGGCCTGTCATTCGTATTCACTATGATCATTATGATTGCAATTAGTATGGGAGGTCCTAAAATAAATCCAAAGGCTTTTGAATTAGACAAGACCATGTTTAGATTAAGGCCGCAGACACTTATACTCATCATTATTATTTTATTATTAATTTCAGCCTTGTATGTAAAATTCTGGTAGATATCTTTGCGGCTGCTGAGCACTTTCAACTCTGCAGAATACCTGCAAAACATGATAGATCAATACAAGGAACATGACCGGATGCTTATCGCCGTTGATTGCATCATTTTCGGTTTTGACGGGAACAAACTAAATGCCCTGCTCATCAAGCGGAATATGGAACCGCAGTTGGGTAAATGGTCATTAATGGGTGGTTTTGTAAAATCCGATGAATCAATTGATGAAGCAGCCTTCAGAATTCTCAAAGAGCTTACAGGGTTATCAAACATCTACCTCGAGCAATTGCATGCCTTTGGCAATGTAAGCCGCGACCCAGCCGGACGGGTAGTTTCGGTGGCCTATTTTGCATTGATAAAAATCAACGGGTATTCAGCGGAGCTGCAACGGGAACACAATGCCAAATGGTTTGAAATTGGAGATATCCCGCGTACCGTATTTGATCATAAAGAAATGATCATGCTGGCAAAGGCTCACCTGAAGGAGCGTGTTGCAAATCATCCTGTAGGCTTTGAATTACTGCCGGATAAATTTACCCTCCCACAATTGCAAAAGCTATATGAAGCGATTCACGAATCGCATTTTGATAAAAGAAATTTTTCCAGGAAAATACTCTCCCTTTCTATTTTGCAAAAGCTGAATGAAAAAGACAAGATGACCTCAAAGCGGGGGGCGTTCTATTACCGCTTCGATTATAAAAAATATAAAAAACTGGAGCAGGAAGGCCTGAAGTTTATTTAGTTTCGAAATTTTTCAATCGGCAATAGTAATGCTTTCTGCTAAATTGAACTCCCTATTTTTGCCGTCGTTTCAAAAAATTCCAGGGTATGACTTTTTGTTTGGGTATTAAAGTGAAAGAAGGACTGGTAGCCATAGCAGATACAAGAATCACCTCTGGAACCGACACGACCATCAAAGTGAAAATTCTTACGACGCAGCGCGACAAATTTTCTCTCTTTGTGATGACAAGCGGACTTCGATCTATCAGGGACAAAGCCGTAGTTTATTTCAATGAGATCATGGAGCAGCAGGATTTCAATAAAGTGTATAAGGCCGTGAACGCCTTTGGTGAGCAAGTGAAGCAGGTAGCTGGGGAAGACAAAGATTCACTCCTGGAAGCAGGATTCAAATTTGATTTGCACACCATCATTGGCGGCCAGCTCCGTGATGATGACGAGCATTGCCTGTATCTTCTTTATCCGGAAGGAAATTGGGTGGAGCTTGGATACGGAGCGCCTTATGTAGTGATCGGAAATTCCGGGCACGGCAAGGCAATTTTAAACAGAACAATTAACGAAGAATCGAGTATGCGGCAAGCTTTGAAAGCAGGCTTTTTATCTTTCGATTCTACAAGAGTAAGTTCAAGCAATGTAGATTTCCCAATAGACGTAGTTCTCTACGCCAAAGACAGTTACTTCCTGGCTGAAAACCGGTATGAGAAAAAAGATCTTGAACACATCTCCGAACAATGGGACCTTGAGATGAAAGATGCCCTAAACAATATCAGTGACGAGTGGATGGAAGCCACTTTCAGTAAATTGCCCGGTCAATCTGCTGCCAATGAAACTTGAAATCAGCGCCGAACTGGAGTATTTCATCAATTCTCCCGGCACAATTATTCTGAACATACATGCATTGCGTACGCAGAAGCAAACGGTATTGGAGGAATCGCTGGTGCTTGATCCGTATATAAAGGTGGAAGAGCTAA
>JBBQSI010000230.1:0-5868 GCA_038213975.1 Chitinophagales bacterium | reverse complement strand
AGATGTAGAATTACTGCATGATGTTCATGAAAGGGTCCAGCCAATGGATGTGATAAATATGATTAAAAAGCTGGAAGATTATAATCCTTTTTTTGTTGAGGATCCGTTCTCGCCTGAAAATATGGAATGGTTTAAACAACTCCGCATAAGCACCAGCGTACCGATAGCCATGGGAGAGCTGTTCAACAATATCAACGAATTTAAATTACCGATGGTAAACCAATGGTTTGATTATATCCGCGTTCATGTTTCCCAGATCGGCGGCATCACGCCTGCAATGAAAATTTGTCGTCTCGGTGAATTCTTTAATATTAAAACCGCTTTTCATGGCCCGGGTGATGTATCACCGGTTGGTCATTCGGCACAGGCTCATATTGATTTGGCTGTATGGAATTTCGGTATCCAGGAAGCGGTTCATTTTTCTGATAAACTACAAACAATTTTTTCAGGTGTCCCCACGATGAAAAATGGTTTTATGTATGTAAATGAAGTGCCGGGAATCGGGGTTGACGTGAATGAAAAGGAGGCTGCGAAATACCCTATTGGAACTAAATCGAAATGGCAGGTCAGGAAAAACGATGGAACTATTATTAGGCCCTAGTTGTTGTGACACGCTCCTCATTCTGTACTTCATAGTCCGGATGGTGCAATTCACAACCGATGGTTTTTTCTACAGAAATTAAATCAGAAAAAATATGGCAACAGCAGCTAAAAGATCAATGATGTCCAGACGTTCAGTTATCCAGTCTGTTTTGGGTACTATAGGGGCAGGAATAACATTGCCGCTATCGTCTTATGCAGAAATGCCGGAAAAAGTATTTGACAAGACTAACGTAAAAATTACAAAGCTCGAAACATTTTTGATTAAGCCTCGCTGGATTTTTCTTAAGATACATACGGATGCAGGAGTTGTCGGCTTGGGCGAACCGCTGCTGGAAGGAAGAGCTCTTACTGTAAAAACAGCCATTGAAGAAATAGAACCTTACCTTTTGGGTAAAGATCCAAGGCGTGTTGTTCATCACTGGCAAGCCATTTACCGTCATGCATTTTACCGCGGCGGCCCCATTCTTACAAGCGCAATCAGTGGTATTGACCAGGCATTGTGGGATATCAAGGGCAAACTGTTGGGTGTTCCGGTATATGAATTACTTGGCGGGCCTACCCGTGATCTCGTACGTGTATATGGGCGTGCCTCTACGCCGGAAGATATTAAGAAAAGAAAAGCGGATGGGTATACGGTTATAAAAACGGGGCTTGCGCATGAACATCCCGCAAACATTGTTGAAAACCCGGCTTTCATTAAACATGCTGTAGATAGCTTTGCCGCGCTAAGAGAGGCGGGCGGGCCGGATATGGATATCGCATCGATTTTCATGGTAATATATCTCCACAAACAGCAAAAGTAATTATCAGGGAACTGGAACAGTACCAACCCATGTTTATCGAAGAACCTTGCCAGGCGCAGAATGTAGATACCATGGTGGACATAGCCCGCGGCACGTATTTGCCAATTGCAGCCGGAGAAAGGATATTTACGAAATGGGGTTTCCGTGAATTGCTTGAAAAAAGAGCGGTCGGTATCGTACAACCCGATCTTTGCCATGCGGGTGGTATCACCGAAGGAAGATTGATAGCAGGTATGGCGGAAGCGTATTACATTCCCGTAGCGCCGCATAACCCACTGGGGCCAATATCTCTTGCATCCGGATTGCAACTTGCAGCAAGCATTCCAAATTTTCTTGTGCAGGAACAGGTTACGCTGGGAGAAGGATATTTAAAAAATCCATTTAAGTTACAAAAGGATGGCACGGTACTGATACCGGAAGGGCCTGGCCTCGGTATTGAACTTGACGATGCCGCTATAGCTGATAAGATAGGCCACGACTGGAAAAATCCGGAACTGTACAATCACCTGGATGGATCTGTGGTGGACTGGTAGATGACTGATTTATAGATCTAACTTCAATTCTTTTGCAACTCTCTGCAAATCGCCACCAATTAAAAAGAACCAGGCATACATCAATTTTATTAAACAAATTATTTCACCTCAACCGAATACAAAATGAAAAAGATGCTTAGTCTGAAATTGATAGCACTGATTATTATTTCTTTTTTTATTAGCTGCAATACAAAGGTCCAGCAGGCAGAAGGGCCGGCAGGAAACAAAGTAAACAAATGGTTTAAGGGACATACATGGCTTAATGGTTTGCAGTTAAAACCGCATAAATCTGTCAATAAAAAAGAATTTGCAAGACAATACAGCGCCAACAAAATATGGTGGGACAAGGCATTCGAATATTTAAGGGAAACTGATCTGAAAAATATTCCACCTGGCAGATATGCAATAGACGGGGATAATGTTTTTGCTATTATCACCGACGGGCCAGGGAAAGAATTTGAGAAGGGAAAGTGGGAATCACATCGCCACTATAACGACATTCAATATGTAATAAGGGGTGAAGAGAAAATAGGAATTGCTCCGTTTCCTTCGCTAACAGTAACTGAGCCATATGACAATTCAAAAGATATAGCGTTTTACACGGGGAAGGGTAAATACTATACAGCAAATCCCACAATGTTTTTTATTTTCTTCCCAGAGAATGCCCATCGTCCCGGCATTAAAATCAATGGTGCCGATCCAATTAAGAAAATTGTAATAAAAGTAAAGACCGGCGCATAGTTTTTTCTGTAAAAAAATTCGATTTATCTGGACACATTAATTTTGGAACCAGTTTTTGTTTGTTATTTTTAACCGGTTTTACAGGGATTAACTTAGACTCTTGTCACATTTTTCCTCAACGAAAATCGTCTCAAACGCTTCCAGGTTACGCACGTTTTCTGTCCTTCGGCCGAACATAAAACCAGGTATCTTTACGATGTTCACTCTTTCTATCTGGACACTGCATAAGAAAATCAATTTTAAAAAAAATGAATGGAAATAATAATTAAGCTTGGCTTTAGAACCACCTTGTGGGTAATCGTGGCTTCACTATTCGCACTTGGATGCAAGCAATCCCATCCATTAAAAGTTAAAAAAGGCTCACACATTATTCTTGTCGGAAATAATCTTGGCTCCCGCATGATGGATTTCGGCTACTTTGAAACAGAGATGCAGCTCCGGTATCCTGACAGTTTGTTGTATATCCGCAATATGTGTGACGGGGGGAACACTCCCGGCTTCAGGCCCCATTCCGGGCGACCTTCTCCATGGGCATTTCCGGGTGCAGAAAAATTTCAAACTGAACTCGCTACCAATCCCGATATCCAGGGCTTTTATGAAAGTCCTGATGAATGGATCACACGCCACAAGGCTGATATGGTCATCGCATTTTTTGGATATAATGAATCCTTCCAGGGGCAGGAAGGATTGGAAAACTACAAAGCAGAATTGGATGCATTTATTAAACATACACTCAGTCAAAAATACAATGGCGTATCGGCTCCCCAGTTAGTAATTGTATCTCCTATCGCTTTTGAGAATCTCTCTAAGAATTATGATCTGCCAGACGGCACGAAGGAGAATGCTAATTTAAAGTTGTATTCCGATGCCATGAAAGAAGTTGCCGATTCAAACAAAGTATATTTTGTTGATGTTTACACGCCCACAAAAAACTGGTTTGAATCGGGTAATAAACCATTGACCATAGATGGTTCACAACTTACTGACGCCGGTTATGCTAAATTCTCTCCTTTGCTTGTTGATGGAATATTTGGTAAGATGACGGTTAAATCTGAAGCCCATCGTAAAATGGTAGGTGATGCTGTTCTTGAAAAAAACTGGATGTGGCTTAACGATATTAAAATACCGAATGGCGTGCATGTATATGGACGGAGGTTTGACCCTTTCGGGCCTGATAATTACCCGGCGGAACTTAAAAAAATCAGGGAAATGACGGCAATAAGAGATGAAGCGGTGTGGCAGGCTGCACAAGGGGAAAAAATGGACGTGGATTCTGCAGATCAAAAGACTTCTCAACTTCCGCCTGTAGCGACCAATTATTATACAAGTAATGGCAATGGCACACTTAAATATTTGTATGGCCAGGAAGCGCTGGATAAATTTAAAATGGCACCAGATTATAAAATTGAGCTATTTGCTTCTGAAAGGGAGTTTAAAGATTTAGAAAATCCTGTTCATATCACCTTTGATAACAAAGGGCGTTTGTGGGTAGCTACAATGCCTACCTATCCCCATTGGAGGCCTGGCGATCCCAAACCAAACGATAAGATAATTATATTGGAAGATAAAGATGGAGATGGTAAAGCCGACAAACAAACCACTTTTGCAGAAGGCTTGCATTTGCCATTAAGTTTTGAACTGGCACCGGAAGGAGTATATGTTTCCCAGGGTACGAACCTTATTCTGCTAAAAGATATTGACGGAGATGATAAGGCAGATACGAAGGAAATTCTTCTTAGTGGTTTTGATGACCATGATACCCACCACGCTCATCATGCTTACACGTCCGATCCATCGGGTGCCATTTATATGGGGCAGGGTGTATTCCTTCTGAACGATATAGAGACTTCTTATGGTCCAATTCGGGGCACCAATGGCGGATTTTTCCGGTATAATACCAATCGTCATAAACTGGAGAGAACAGCGCAACTCTCTATTCCCAATCCATGGGGAATTGCTTTTGATGAATGGGGTGAGAATTTTTATGCTGAAACTTCCGGCCCTGATGTAAGCTGGATGATGCCCGGAACGGTTAAGCCATGGTATGGCGAGTTCACTCCCAAATCAAGGAATTTAATTGAAGAAGCGCATTTGGTGCGACCAACGTCGGGGTTGGAATTCATTTACAGCAGTCATTTTCCTGATGAAGTGCAAGGCGATTTCCTGATCAATAACACGATTGGTTTCCTGGGTACGAAAGAGCATATGCTGGCAGATGACGGAACGGGATATAAAAGTAAACACCGCCAGGATTTGATTCAATCAGACGATAAAAATTTCCGGCCTGTTGACATGGAATTTGCTCCGGATGGTTCCCTCTATGTAATTGACTGGCATAATGTATTGATTGGTCACATGCAACATAATGCAAGGGATCCGCTGAGAGACCATACCCATGGACGAATCTATCGCATTACCTATCCTTCGAGGCCATTGGTTGTGCCGGCTAAGGTAGCAGGAGCAAGCATAGATACACTTTTAAATAATTTAAAACTGCCGGAATTTAATACCCGGTACCGTACCCGCCGTGAACTAAGGGGCCGCAAAGCATCTGACGTCCTTTCACATATTAAGACCTGGGTTGCCGGGCTTGATAAAAATGATCCGAGATATGAGCACAACCTGTTAGAAGCTTTATGGGTAAGCTGGGGGCTTGACCAGGTGGACCAAACATTACTTCGCCAACTACTTCATGCTAAAGACCATCATGCACGGGCGGCGGCTGTAAGGGTAGTGCGCTACACCGGGCACCAGGTCGCTGACCAGGCAGATTTACTGATGCAGGCTGTGAAGGATGAAAACTCCCGCGTGCGGTTGGAAGCAATCGTAGCTGCTTCATGGTTAGACAAGGAAAAGGGTTTACCTATTGAGTTGGAAGCTGCTAAAAAGCCGATAGATGATTGGATGGAGGATGCTTATGAAACCGCCGTGGCACACTTGAACGGACATGCCAGGGAAGTGAAAAAAGCAGATAGTGTCGCAACCAATCTTAAAGGCGCTGAACGCGATCTTTTCCTTAAAGGGAAAGCCATTTTTGCCAGGGACGGCTATTGCAATACCTGTCATCAGCCCGATGGTAAAGGACTTGAGGCATCTGGTTTTCCGCCTCTCACCGATACAAAATGGCTTGCTAATGATGACCGCCTGGTTAAGATTGTATTGAAAGGATTGCTTGGCCCTATTGAAGT
>JBBQSI010000229.1:0-5886 GCA_038213975.1 Chitinophagales bacterium | reverse complement strand
TTGAAAGTTGAGTGCTGAGTGTTAAGTGTTAAGTGCGTGAAAGTTGAGTTTTTGTCACTCTACACTCTACACTCTTGTCATTCGTAATTCGTAATTCGTAACTCGTAATTCGTAATTCGTGATGCCTTACTCTGCACTTTTCACTCTAAACTTTTCACTCCTTACGCCAACACCCACGTATCCTTGCTCCCGCCGCCCTGCGAAGAATTTACGATCAGCGAACCTTCCTTTAGTGCAACCCTCGTTAGACCCCCGGGAACAATGTTGATACCGTCCGGGCCGTACAAAGCAAATGGCCTCAGATCTACCCGCCGGGGCTGCAATTTGCCATTGATGAAACACGGTGTGGATGATAAACTGATGATCGGTTGTGCAATAAAGTTCCGGGGCTCGGCCGTTATCGCCTCGCGGAACTTTGCCATTTCTTCTTCGCTGGCCGTATTGCCCATTAGCATGCCGTAACCACCGGATTCATTGGTTCTTTTGATGACCATTAGGTCCATATTGTCAAACACATGCTGCCGGCTTTCTTCATCTGCCAGCCGGTAGGTAGGCACATTTTTTAAGATAGGTTCTTCATTTAAATAGTAGCGAATCATATCCGGCACGTACACATAAATTGCTTTATCATCGGCTACGCCATTGCCCATGGCGTTGATGATGGCAACATTGCCTTTCCGGTAAGCATAGTAAAGACCAGGTACGCCGAGAATACTGTCCGGGCGAAACACCAGCGGGTCAGTATATTCATCGTCCACCCGTCTATATATTACATCCACCTGCTGTAAGCCTTTGGTAGTTTTCATGTACACGTGGTTGTTATCCACGATGAGGTCCCGCCCTTCGACTAACTCAATGCCCATTAACCTGGCGAGTGTGCTGTGTTCAAAATAAGCCGCGTTGTAAATGCCGGGTGTGAGCAGTACCACCGTGGGGTTGCTTATCTGCCTGTTACCAAGCGCCAACAAATTTTTATAGAGAAGATCGGGATATTCCTTTACTGTGCGGACGTTGTTTTTGGGTATCATGTCCGGGAAGATGCGATAGGTCATACTCCTGTTCTCTAACATATAAGACACCCCGGACGGTGTGCGCAGGTTATCTTCCAGCACATAGAATACCCCGTCGTGATCGCGGATGAGATCCACGCCGGAAATGTGCGTGTAAATGTCGAAGGGCACATCTACGTTCATCATTTCCCGCAGGAAATTTGGGCATGAATAAATGAGTTGAGGCGGAATGATGCCATCCTGCAAAATGAATTGCTTGTGGTAGATATCTTTCAGGAAAATATTCAGGGCTTTCAGGCGCTGCTTCAATCCCGCTTCTATATGCAGCCATTCCTCGCTGGTGATGATGCGGGGCACAATGTCAAAAGGAAATATCTTTTCGATGCCCTCGCCGCTGCTGTACACGGTAAAGGTGATGCCCTGGCTCATAAAGAGCTTCCTGGCCATTTCATCCTTTTGGCTCATCTGGCCGAAAGACAGGTCACCAATGTTGGAAAAAAAATTATCGTAAGCCTGCCGGATGCCGCCATTCGCTGGTTTTACCATTTCATCCCAAACGCCCTCCTGCTCTTTGTAAGCGCCTATCAGTGTGTTACGAAACATATTACGTGTAAAAATTCAATATACGGAAATTGAAAAAACATGACTGTTTAAGTTTCAGGTCATTCTATGTTTTTCAAACTCACTTAATTCACGTTACCCCGTAGCAGAAATGCTCGCCCGTTTACCAGTGAGATATTTTTCGTGGATGATCTTATAGATCGGTTTGTTGTAAACCTTACTCTCCAGCCAGGAGATAATATCCAAATATGCAAAAGCCCTTGTCTCGGATTTGCTGGTTTCAAACTGCCGGACGGTATGCAGCAGTTTCTCAAATTCCGGTTGCAACTTTTTCGGACTTATATGGAAAGTTTTTTTGAGAAACTTAAACATCTCTTCTTCCACCAGGCTGAGGTTTTCCATCTTTGCCATAAAGCGATACACCGATTTGATGAGGTATTCCAGCAGTTGAAAGTTGCCTATTTCATAGTGGGCGATCAGGTGGAGTAGCCGGGCATAACATTGCAGGTCGTTCCGCAGGTCCACTTTCCAGTTGATAATATTGTTCAGGTAACCGATCGCGGAATCGTAATCACCTGCACCGAAATAGAGTGAGGCAATCTTGTAATAAAATACCAGTACGCGGTGGTTATCCAGGTAAAGGCTATACTCATCCAGCAATTGCATGATGGTTGGCACAATGGAAAGGCCTTCCTGGAAAGTGCCTTCGAGGAAATGCTTGTTGATCTTGGCCGTGTACAAATAAAGAAATACTTGAATCTGGTTATTATAGTTCTGCTTCACCAGGTCAGATTCATTGAAGTCTTCGAAAAGCTTTAGCGTGGAGGTAAAGCCCGGTACATTCCTTAGCGTGAAGTGTGCGTTCAGCAGGTTGTGCAGGCCCTTTATGTAGCTGGCGGTTTCTGTTTCCATCATGGCCGGCTCTTTTACAAACAGCATCACCCAAAGGTGCGTGTACCGGTAATACATCAGGAAATCCTGCCTGATAAATGCATACCAGCAAAAACTTTGGTTGTAATAAAGGTTTTCATAGAAGCCATGCGGATTCTTCAGGTCCGGGGTGAGATTTTCCTGGAAATATCTGGCCAGGTCCTGCTCATCTTTTTCATTCCTCGCGTGCCCGTTTTTAATATACCAACTATACAATTGCAGGGACAGGTTGGAAAGGCGTGTGATCTTGTTGAGCACCGTAACAGTTTCCATCGCCTCTGTCGTAAGCACATCGGCCCTGTCCTGCAGGCTGCGGGTGATGTGCAGAATTTCAATTTTTTTCTCTAAAAAAATCGCTTCCATCAGCGACGTCACCAGGTTATAATTCCCCGCGTATTCTTTTATTTTATCTAAGACCTTCAGGCTTTGCAGGTACAGCCCTTTATTGTACAGGATCCAGGCATGGTCGAGCTGTTCGTGTAATTGCACACCTACATCGGCGTTGCTTTGCAGCAGGCGCAGGCTTGCTAATATTTGTTTATATAGATGAGCTTTCATATTGGAAAGCTGCTCTCTTTTGATAGACGTAGTCCGGCTGATGAGGTCCTTCTCATCATACTCTTTCATTTTATCAATTGCATCAAAAAGCTGTACGATCTTAAGATCCGAACCCGAGGTATTTCGTTGGGCGTAGAGCTTGAAATTGCGCTTTTCTGACTTCAGGAGGGAGTGAATCAATTGAAAAAGTGCATCGGCCGAACGGTTGGGCATCGTAAATCGTTTATCCGCAAGAATAGCGCTATCAGGGCTTTTGTAAAATTACAATTCCTTTCGCCAATGTAAATCAATACCAATTTACCGGAAAGATTCTTCTTGTGATAGGCTACTTTCGAAGACGCCTTTAGATTGCTTGCGTGAAATATTTGACATCCTGCTTCTAAAATATTGCCATGAATAAGATCCTGATTTTTGATACAACGCTTCGCGATGGGGAACAGGTTCCCGGCTGCAAATTAAACAGGGAAGAAAAAGTAGAGCTGGCGATTGAGTTGGAAGAACTGGGCGTTGACATCATAGAGGCCGGTTTCCCGGTTTCCAGCCCCGGCGATTTTGCCTCGGTGGAAGCCATTTGTAAAAGCGTAAAACGGGCAACTGTATGTGCGCTTTCGAGGGCGGTGCAAAAAGACATCGAGGTAGCGGGTGAAGCGCTGCGTAAAGCAAAAAATCCACGCATTCACACCGGCATAGGCACCTCAGATTCCCATATCAGAAATAAGTTCAAATCGAACAGGGAAGATATCCTGAAGCGGGCGGTGCAATGTGTGAAATGGGCCCGTAACTACACGGACAATATCGAATTTTACGCGGAAGATGCCGGCCGTACTGACAATGACTACCTGGCACGGGTAATCGAAGCGGTGATTGCTGCAGGAGCCACGACGGTAAATATCCCGGATACGACCGGGTACTGCCTGCCAAATCAATATGGCGAAAAAATTGCTTTCTTAATTAATAATGTACCTAACATCGATAAGGCAGTCATCTCCTGCCATTGTCATAACGACCTTGGTTTGGCAACGGCCAACTCTATCACCGGGGTGATGAATGGCGCACGGCAGATTGAATGCACGATTAATGGCTTGGGCGAACGGGCTGGGAATACATCGCTGGAAGAAGTCGTCATGATCATTCGCCAGCACAAGCAACTCAATTGCTACACGGACATCAAAGCGGAAATGTTGTACCCGCTCAGCCGCAAAGTTTCGGAAACCATGCGCATGCCAGTACAGCCTAATAAGGCAATCGTTGGCAGCAATGCTTTTTCCCACTCTTCCGGTATTCACCAGGATGGCTTCCTGAAAGAAGCTTCCACCTACGAGATCATCAACCCCGTAGAAGTTGGGGCGGACAGTTCGAAGATCGTACTAACGGCAAGGAGTGGCCGCAGTGCCCTGGCTTTCCGTTTTCAGAAGCTTGGGTTTGCTTACGACAGGGATGCCGTTGATGTACTTTATGAAAATTTTTTGCAATTAGCAGATGGGAAAAAAGAAATAGACGATCATGATCTTGCCTCTTTGGCGAAATCATTTAATAAGCAGGAATTATTACAAACTTAATTTTCATACGGTTTAGTTTTTTAAAACGGGGGACTTACATCCCCCACTTTTTTAACAGAAGAGAATGGGCAAGACATTATTTGACAAAATTTGGGACCGGCACCTGGTGAAGACAATTCCCGGAGGTCCTGACGTGATTTACATTGACAAGCATTTCATCCACGAGGTAACGAGCCCCCAGGCTTTTTCCGGCCTGGAAAAAAGAGGCCTTAAAGTTTTTCGCCCGGAGAAAGTGGTGGCTACAGCGGATCACAATGTGCCAACGAAAGACCAGCAACTGCCAATAAAAGACATGCTTTCGCGAATGCAGGTGGACCAACTGGTTGAAAATTGTAAGAACCATGGCGTCGAGCTATATGGGCTCGGGCATCCTTTCCAGGGAATTGTCCATGTGATCGGGCCGGAACTTGGTATCACCCAACCGGGCATGACCATTGTTTGCGGCGACAGCCACACTTCTACGCATGGAGCCTTTGGGGCAATTGCTTTTGGTATTGGTACCAGCGAAGTGGAAATGGTCTTCGCAACGCAATGCATCCTGCAAACGCGGGCCAAAGTGATGCGCATTAATATTGAAGGAGAACTTAATTATGGCGTACTCTCAAAAGATATCATCCTTTACATCCTGGCGAAACTATCTGCCAGCGGTGCCACAGGATATTTTGTGGAGTACGCAGGCTCTACCATTCGCAACCTAAGCATGGAAGCCCGCATGACTATTTGCAACATGAGCATCGAGATGGGTGCCCGCGGCGGCATGATTGCCCCGGATGAAAAAACATTTCAATACCTCGAGCATCGCAGGTTTGCCCCAATAGGTGAGCAATATCGGGTTAAAGTGAATGAATGGAAATTGCTGTATTCTGATGAAGATGCGGTGTTCGATGAAGAAATAGACATCAACGCCGCCGACATCGAACCCATGATTACCTATGGAACCAACCCGGGTTTGGGTATTGCCATCGGCGGTCACATACCAACTTCCGAGAGTATAAAAGATGAAAGCGAGAGACGCAACCTGCTGAAAGGCCTGGAGTACATGGGCCTGCAGCCCGGTCAATACCTCAAAGGCATGCCTATACAAAATGTATTTATCGGAAGTTGCACCAATTCTCGCATTGAAGATCTGCGTTTAGTCGCAGGCGTTATACAGGGGAGAAAGAAAAATGAGAATGTGAAAGTGATGATCGTGCCCGGTTCCCAACAGGTCGCTGCGCAGATTCATGCGGAAGGCCTCGACAAAATATTTAATGAAGCAGGCTTTGAAG
>JBBQSI010000228.1:0-5945 GCA_038213975.1 Chitinophagales bacterium | reverse complement strand
CAACACTTCATCTGAAGAATTATATATCAAAGTACCGCCGCCGGGAATCATATCGACGAAAATCCTGAACTGTTCAAGGTAGTTTTCAAAAGTGGGGAAAACATTGATGTGATCCCATGCAATGCCTGTCAACACAGCTATCTGCGGGAAAAGGAAATGGAATTTCGGTCGTTTTTCAAGTGTACTGGCCGGGTATTCGTCTGCCTCTAAAATGATAACCGGTGCGTCGGAAATTTTTACACTGTTCTCAAAACCTTCTAATTTTGCGCCAACGAGATAATCAAAGTTTTTACCGGCCTCCTGGAGCACGTGCATGATCATAGAGGTCGTAGTGGTTTTGCCATGACTACCTCCGATTGCAACACGCGTTTTGTCCAGGCTTTCGTGGTAAATGTATTCGGGAAAAGAATAAATTTTCAATTTTTGTTCCTGGGCGCTGAGCAGCTCCGGATTATCCTCGCGGGCATGCATACCGAGTATAACCGCGTCTATGTCCCCGGTTATTTTCTCTGGAAACCATCCGAAAGTTTCCGGCAACAATTTTTCATTTTTCAGGTTTTGAGATGCAGGCTCAAATATCTCGTCATCGCTGCCTGTAACCTGGTATCCCTTTTTTTTCAGGGAAATAGCAAGCTGGTGCATCACGCTGCCACCGATGGCGATAAAATGGACACGCATGTGAATAGATTATTTCAGGAGTTTGCGCCTAATGGATATTAACAATAGATTTTTATACGGAGCGTTTTAAATACCGTGAGCTTGCGTCCGAACCATTAACTTTGCCCACGGAAATCGACAAAGCAAACTTAAAAAAACCAATGAAAAAAATTTTAGTTATCCTATCCCTGGTTGCGCTGGTTGCTACTTCGTTTACCTCGTGCACAAGCTCCCGCAGGAGCAAGTACGGGTGCCCGATGTCTGCAGGCTACGTTCACTAGGCAGGATTCCCAGCTTAATTTGTTTCCGCTAACTAATGAAATCCCTTAATATGAATTGGATTCCGCTTACAACAGAGTCTCAGCTACATGAGATCAGTCAAAATTCTGCCCAAAGGCCACAGATAATTTACAAACACAGCACCCGCTGCTCAATCAGCAGCATTGTGAAGAGCCGCATAGATAGAAATGTAGCTCCTGAAGGTGTTGATTTTTATTATTTAGACATCATTGCGCACCGTCCTATCTCTAATAAACTTGCCCAGGATTATGAGATACGGCATGAATCACCGCAAGTGTTGGTGATCCAGGATGGAAAATGCATCTATGACGAGAGCCACACTTCTATTCATATGGATGACATTGAAACCTCTTACAGCGTGAAATAATTCGTAAAAATTTTTTCCAAAAAAAAGCATGCTTTCGCATGCTTTTTTTTGAAATTGAGATTTCCTGTCTATTGTTTAATTATTTTTTGCGTTTGTCCTTTTACAGTTTTTACGAAATACATGCCATTCCGAATGTTGGCAACTGAAATTTGTTGACGAGGTTGCGTGATCAACCCTTTCTTCACTATTCTTCCAATATTGTCGATAACCAAATAAGATGTTCCAAGCAATGCCTGGTCAGATACGTCAAGCGTAAGATTGCCTTGTGTAAGAGATGGATAAACAGCGAAAGACCTAAGGATTTCTTCAAACTTTACATTCCTGATGGCGCTGTACTTTATGGAGCCAGTTGAAGTGGCCTGGCGGATCCTGTAATAATTTACCCCGGCTTCTGGCGATTGATCAACAAACGTATACTCGCTACGGTTTGAAGATGCATTGTTTGCCGCTATATTTCCAAGTTGTTTCCAGTTTGCATTCGGCGAAGCCGCACGTTCGACATAATAAATGGTATTCATTGATTCCCCGGCAGATTTCCAGGCTAGCTTCACATCACTACCGGTTTTTTCCGCGACAAAAGATGTGATCTCCACTGGTAAAACCGAACACGGACCAGAAAAAGTAACACCTGCGCTCACGAAGTTTGATACCGCACTCGTCATACCGAAATTTTGAATGATGCCATCATAGCCGTTGGGGCTGCTGTCGGTGAGTGTCGTAATGGCGAGATTATTCCCTGCGGCAATTCCCTGGTTAAAGGTGTAATGCGCAGTCAGATTCGTTTCAGTGTTTTGTAGTGTACAAGATGAATAGGCGGCAATTTGTGCTGGCGGAAGCGCTGAGCTCCAAACGCGGACTTCATCGAGATTGTAGATAAAGAAATAATCTGCCGTACCAATGTCAAAAGCACCGATATAATTTTTATTGTCTGTAAAGCCACTGGAGACACCGGCATCTACCTGCACCCCGTCTACATAAAGTACCATATCATTGGTAGTATGATTGTATGTAACTGCTACATGGTGCCAGACATTTACCGTGAGCTGGGTTGGCGACTGGACGTCCAGGTAAGTTGGAAAGTGCCCGGCGCTCAGATATCCGTCCAGGATAAAAAATGCCGTTTCATTACCTGAAATGATATTATGCTGGTTACCATCAATGGCGCTTATTTTTACCCAGGCCTCCTTGGTATAGGAATTTTGTATGGTAAAAGGGAGATCGATGTAATCGTCTACTCCATCGAAATTCATGCATTGCCCTGTCTGGGCATGTGACGATTTCAGCGTAAACAACGTGAGCATAAGAAGGCTGAGGTAAATAGCCCCTTTTTTGAAAAGTTGGTTTAGGTCTTCTTTAGACTTTGGATTTTTCATTGTGGGATTTTAAGGGTTAAGGAGGCCTCTGGCAAACAGATACCTGGCCCGCTTAGCAAAACAAACGTTTTGCGGCAATGTTATATTATTGATTAGGGTAAAAAGTTATTCTGAACTGGGAGTAGATAACTGATTTCCAACAGAACGTTAACTGCTAATCAATTATATCCCACCTTGGTTAAAAGTACGGAGAGAGCACCAAAGTTTGCAGGAGCACTCGTGTTTGTTAATGAGTTTCGCTACGGTGAGGATCACTCATTTTTGGGGTCATGCTGACCGCCATGCCCGGGATAATGATTTTAGATAAAGAAAATCCTGAGAAAATCTCTACCAGTCCAGCCATCCGGTATTGTCTCCCGACCTGCCGCAGGAACGGATGGGTGTTATCGACAATGTAGTATTCCCTACAGGAATCGACCGCCGGGATGACCTTGGAAAACCTCACCGCTTTAATGTGTATTCCGGTATGGCAGATAACCGCATAGGTGTTGCCAGGCTTGATTTACCGGATGATTTTTTAATATAGAGATCCATATATAAATTCACCCCTTTCCCATCGGTTAGGCAATCCAACCTTTTCAGTTCTTATCTTAATAGGAAGAGGGGCTTTTTCATAAATCCCTTACGCCGTTTTCTTGATTCGCATGACTTTGCCTTTTCATCTCCTCCCCGTATTCCCCGCGACTTGCAGAGGCATCTAATTTTGCACGGCGATACAATAGCTTCTGGGCTTCTTCCACATTAGCTTCCTGGCCTTTCCAAATATCTAAAGCGGATTGTTGAATAGCTCTTGCAAAAGAAAACGTAACGATCCACGGCAGGCGTCTTCATTACTCAAATAAATGCGCTGCTATTTCTTTATCATGTCCATAAATATCAGTTCTGAAGTTAAGCAGCCCCTCACTATCAACCCAGACAGTAAAGTAAGAAATGAAAACAGGTACCGGTTTTTTTAGCGTTACCCAATTTTCTTTTGATGCATTCATAGCTTCTTTAATCTTTTCACGAGTCCATTCCGGTTGGTCACGCAAAAGATATTCAGCAAGTTTTGCAGGTTCTCCCAAGCGAATACATCCATGACTGAAAGCCCGGTTTGATTCATTAAAAAGTGCTTTTGCCGGTGTGTCATGAAAATAAATGTTGTAGCTATTGGGGAAAATAAATTTCACTTTTCCCAATGAGTTTGAGCTACCGGGCTTTTGCCGTATCACTGGCAGGCCGTTACTGGTACCGGTTTGCTCCATATTGTTTCTGGTAAGATAATTTGAGTTTCTCTGCATAGCCGATAAAATTTCATTTTTTACAATGCTGGATGGCAAATTCCAGTAAGGACTAAACACCACATACTTTAACTGGTCAGTAAAAATTACGGTACTGTGCCCTTCTTTGCCGACCACCACATTCATACTGAATTGCTTTTTCCCACTATCAAATACATGCAACCGGAATTCAGGGATGTTTACAAGAAGCAGGTTTCCCGGCGGCTGTTCCGGTATCCACCGCATCCGCTCAAGGTTAATCAACATTTGCCTGATTCTTTCCGTAACAGCAACATTTAATTCTTTAATTAAACCGGCGGTTATAATCCCGTCGTCTTTTAATCCAAAACTCCTTTGCGCCCGCTGAATTACCAGTTCCAATTCACTCTTATAGTAGGGTGTAGTATCAATACTTTTATCATCAACAGAAATCTGCAGACGCTGTTTTACCTGTTTAATAACAACTGCGGAATCACCAGGTTTGTATCTTTTTGATTTATCAGTTGCGATCTCTTTCCATCCTCCTGCTTTTTCAATAGTATAATAATGCAGCAGTTCTTGTTTCAGGCGCTGGTAGTAGATGTTCACCGGTTCCCAGCCTTCAAGGTTTTTACCATCCCGCGCAATGAAGGAATCAAGCAATACCACAGCATCTATTTTCTTCCGGGGAATAAACCATTGCAGGTCTTTAGAATCTACTTTGCCCGCATAAGCATGTTTGGAGTATTCAAAAAAATGCTGAGTCAACGCAAGCTCTGTTTGCAGCATTTGCTGCGGTGAGATTTTCAATGTTGAATCTAAGGTTAATAGTGTATCTATTTCCTGGTGAAAGTTTTTAAATCTTAAGGCAGTATCCCCAAAATTGCTGATGTAATTGTTATGAAGGTTCCAGAATGCCCGGGTATGTTCTGCAATGCCGTCTTCTGTAAACCAGGCGTACTGGTAGTTGCGGCTTTTATAAAAGTTTCGCAATTGCACTGCATCGCTATCACTGGTATTTTGGTCTGTTATAAATTTCACCACCGTTGCACTATCCAAAAAAAGTTTGGAAAATGAAGTAGCCCGGGTAATTGTTGTATCTCTTTGTACTTCTTCAACTTTTGATTGCTGACCTTTGCAACTGTTAAACACGATCAATAGGATCACTATGGTGTGTAAATATTTGTTCACTGTCGAAAATGCTTTTATTTGAAAATTCAAAGAATTTAAATTTATGCACGAAGATTAGCAATGCCTTTTTTTATGTAGCGGTTACAAGAAGAGTGTTCATATCCCCATCTTAAATCTCTCATAAAACGCCTTCTCCAAAGATTCTTTATGATCCGGGTGGGATAATTTAATCAACTCCCTTGCTCTTTGTTTTAAGTTTTTTCCAAATAAATCCACCATACCATATTCAGTAACTACCCAGTGAACATGCCCTCTCGTAGTTACTACACCTGCGCCTTCTTTTAAAAATGGCACGATTCGAGAAACACCTTTTGATGTAACGGACGGCATCGCGATAATTGGTTTCCCTCCTTCAGATAATGAGGCACCTCTTATAAAATCCATCTGGCCGCCAATGCCCGAGTATTGGTAGGTCCCAAAAGAATCAGCGCACACCTGGCCGGTTAAATCAATTTCAATGGCACTGTTTATAGCGGTTGCTTTGGGATTTTGTCTTATAATACTGGTATCATTTACATAGGCTATGTTCATCACTCTTATTCCCGGGTTATCATCCACAAAATCATATAATTTCCGCGTGCCTGCCATGAAGCCCGTAACAGAACGTCCTACATTCAATTTTTTCCGGCTGTTGTCTATGACACCTTTTTCTATCAGCGGTATCACTCCATCAGAAAGCATTTCAGTGTGTATGCCAAGCGATTTATGGTTAGTAAGGTTTCGCAATACCTGGTCTGGTATAGCGCCTATCCCTAACTGTAGGGTAGCTCCATCTTCTATAAGTGACGCGACGTTTCGGCCAATCTGTGTTACGGTATC
>JBBQSI010000227.1:0-5987 GCA_038213975.1 Chitinophagales bacterium | reverse complement strand
CTGGGAAGCACTGATCTTACTGCCATCGGCCGTTGGGAAAAATTCCGCAAAATCCTTTACAAATTCTATGGCCCTCTTATCTTCTTTATACTGTAATCCTTCCTGCGAAAAATTACCGAACACCACGGTTTCACCATGATTGATTTTTCCGGAGTCTGGCGGAATGATGCCCAATGCCAATTTCAAAAACGTCGACTTACCTGAACCATTCTTCCCAACGATGCCGATGCGTTCACCTTTTTTGAAAGTGTATTCAAAGCCCTTCAGCAGGGTAATGTCACCAAATGATTTGTACACTTTTTTCATCTCCAGCACCTTCCCACCCAATCGGGTCATTTTCACCTGCAGGGAAACTTCAGCATTGTCTTTGGAGGCTGTCACTCTTTCTTTGATATCCGTAAAAGCATCTTGCCGGCTTTTTGATTTCGTCGTTCGCGCTTTCGGCTGTTTGCGCATCCATTCCAGTTCACGGCGAAAAATATTTTTATCTTTTTGCAATTCACTCATTTCTACCTCCTGCCGGTGCGCCTTCTGCTCCAGGAAATTATCATAGTTGCCTTTGTAACTAAAGAGTTTGCTTTCATCCAGCTCAATGATCCTGTTGCAAACTGCATCCAGGAAATACCGGTCGTGCGTCACCAGCAACAGTGTGCTTTTGCGGGTGCCGAGATAGTCTTCGAGCCACTCGATCATTTTTACGTCCAGGTGGTTAGTAGGTTCATCTAATATGAGCAGGCATTTCCCTTCATGCAGTTCGGCATCTATCAGCGCCTGGGCAAGGGCCACTCTTTTCTTCTGGCCGCCGCTCAGGTTTTTGATGGGCTCTTCCAGGTGATGAAGATCCAATACAGAAAGTATTTGGCGGAATTCATTATCAAAATTCCAGGCGTTGGCTTCTGTCATTTCTGAGACCAGGTCGCTGATGGCATCATCATCCGCCACTTCGTCGGCCATCAGCATTTCATACCGTTTTACCAATTGCACCAACGGGTTTTGCATGTTCAGCAGGTTGTCCCATACTGACAGTTCAGACTCAAAGACCGTATCCTGCAGCAGCATCACCACTTTTACATCTTTGTGTACCCACACGGTACCATCGTCGGCTGTGTCCAGACCGGCAATGATTTTCAAAAGGGTTGACTTCCCCGTGCCATTCCTGGCCACAAAGGCTATCTTATCTCCTTCCTCGATGTGAAAGCTGATGTCCTCAAATAATTCCCTGATGCCGAAAGATTTACTGAGATCCTGAACAGAAGCAAAATGCATGGATCAAAGGTAAAAGCTAAATTTGCACCTTTACGGATAAACTCAACTAACCTTATTTTTGAGCATGGAAAATTCTACTTCTATACATTCCACCGCGGTAGTGGATGAAGGAGCCAAGATTGGCGAAGGCACGCGAATTTGGCACTTTTGCCACATTATGCCAGGTGCGAAAATTGGCAAAAACTGCAACCTGGGGATGAACACCTTCGTGGATAATAATGTGAAAATCGGCAATGGTGTAAAGATTCAAAACAACGTATCTGTTTATAATAGCGTCACCGTGGAAGACGATGTGTTCATCGGGCCATCGGTCACTTTTACCAATGTAATGAATCCACGGGCTTTCGTGGAGCGCAAAAGCGAATTCAAACCAACCCTTATCAAAAAGGGAGCCTCCATCGGCGCAAACGCTACCATCATGTGCGGCATTGAGATTGGCGAGTATTCCATGGTAGGCGCAGGTGCGGTAATTACGAAAAATGTACCGCCAAACATGCTGGTATTAGGCAATCCCGGCCGGGTGATCAGCAAAGTTTCTAAAGAAGGCATTATAGATCCAACGCCGGCAAATGGGTTATAGGTTTGAAAATATGTCCTGTTAACCTGTTTCTATCCAAGTATGGCCAATAGGATAATTGAATATTTTTACCGGGGTTAATATTCCAATTATGCATCAATCAATCCTGATTACCGGAGGAGCGGGATTCATCGGCTCTCACCTGGTGAGATTATTTGTCAATAAATATCCTGATTACCACATTGTAAACCTCGATAAACTTACGTATGCAGGCAACCTGGAAAATCTTTCGGATGTAGAACAGTCAACCAACTACACTTTTGTAAAAGGAGATATTTGTGACGCGGTTTTCCTAAAAGAGTTATTCGATACCCACCAGTTCACAGGCATTATTCACTGTGCTGCGGAAAGCCATGTGGACCGGTCGATAACGGATCCCCTCGCCTTTGTGAGGACAAACGTGATGGGTACGGTTATTTTGCTGCAGGCCGCGAGAGAAGCCTGGGATAGCAGATATGACGGCAAACTCTTTTATCATATTTCGACAGATGAAGTTTTCGGCAGCCTTGGAGCAAAAGGGTTTTTTACCGAAACAACGGCCTATGACCCAAGAAGTCCTTACTCTGCGTCGAAGGCGTCTTCAGATCACTTCGTAAGAGCTTACTATCACACTTACAAGCTGCCTGCTATCGTTTCAAATTGCAGCAATAATTACGGGCCTTTTCATTTTCCGGAAAAGCTGATTCCCCTCTGCATTCACAACATCATTAACAATAAGCCGCTTCCGGTTTATGGAAAAGGGGAAAATATCAGGGATTGGCTTTTTGTAGAAGATCATGTGATGGCGATTGACCTTATCTTTCATTTGGGCACGCCGGGCGAGACTTATAACATTGGCGGAAATAATGAGTGGAAAAATATTGATCTCATCAGGGAATTGTGTACGCAGATGGATGATAAGCTTGGACGGGAACCCGGCACATCTGCAAAGTTGATCAACTTTGTGAAGGATCGCGCCGGCCACGATCTTCGATATGCGATAGATGCTACCAAGCTAACCCAAAACATGGGTTGGCAACCACTAACCCAACCCCGTGAAGGACTTTCTAAAACAATAGATTGGTACCTGGAAAATGAACAGTGGTTGCAAGATGTCACTAGCGGCGCTTACTTGAAATATTATGAAGCTCAATATGGATAAGGTTTTTTTCTTTGGAAATCGCTTGTTAGAATTATGAAGACTAAAATTTTCAGAAAGCTAAGCCGCTAAATGAATGTGATAAATAAACTTGTTCCAATAAACTTTAATAATAAATGAAGGGAATCATCCTGGCTGGCGGCAGTGGTACAAGACTTTATCCCATTACGATGGGGGTGAGTAAGCAATTGATGCCGATATATGACAAGCCAATGATCTATTATCCGCTTTCGGTATTGATGCTCGCCGGCATTCATGAAATTCTCGTGATCACTACGCCGGAGGATCAAAGCCATTTCCAGCGTTTGCTGGGAGATGGCAGCCAATGGGGATGCCGTCTTGAGTACAGAGTGCAGGAAAAACCGAATGGCCTGGCACAGGCGTTTGTAATCGGAGAGCAGTTCATCGAAGAAGATAGTGTGGCGCTTGTATTGGGTGATAATATCTTTTATGGCAGCGGGCTTTCGCATCTTTTGCAGGCTTCAGCAGAGCCGGAAGGAGCGATCATTTTTGCCTATCCCGTCAGTGATCCTGAACGGTATGGGGTGGTGGAATTTGACAAAGATTTTGTTGCGCTGAGCATTGAAGAGAAACCCGCAAAGCCAAAGTCCAATTATGCTGTGCCCGGTCTTTACTTCTACAATAATGAAGTGGTAGCGATTGCCAAAAATATTCAGCCGTCTCCCCGCGGGGAATACGAGATCACGGATGTCAATAGAAAGTACCTGGAACAAAAAAAATTAAAAGTGGCAGTACTTGACCGTGGTTTTGCCTGGCTGGACACGGGTACATTTGAATCGCTCCACGACGCCTCCGAGTTCGTAAGGGTGATTGAAAAACGCCAGGGCTTTAAGATCGGCTGTCCCGAAGAAATAGCTTTCCGTATGAACTTTATTGATCGTGCGCAGCTTGATGCATTGGCGAAGAAGTTTGAAAAAAGTGGTTACGGTCAATATCTCAAAGGCATTTTATAGCATGAAATCAACTTTGGTTTTTTACTGCAGCAGTCAATGGATATACACTTGCGTATCAGGGAGTTTCAGTGAAAATATCGTTAACTTCGACGGCAATTTTACGTCGGATCATCTCTACCAAAAAATTGCTTAACGTCCGAATCAATGAAAATAACCCGGTACGTCCCGCTTATACTTTTCTGTTGTTTATTTTCCTGTCTCGGTGCCAAAGCGCAGTTCGGCCTGTTCAATAGCAATGACCTCAGTACAGTAAACATTGACAATTACACTGACGAACAGTTGTACGAAATGTATTCTAAGGCTGTGAATTCGGGCCTCTCCGAATCGCAACTTTATTCGCTGGCTTCGCAGCGGAATATGCCTGCTGCAGAGGTAGATAAACTTCGTAACAGGCTTGAGGTCATCTTACGCCAAAATCAGCTTTCTCAAAATGATGATTTCAAGGGGTTGCGCCGCGATAGTTCCATCTATCGCCAGAAGGACACTTCGCTGAACCGCCAGCAATTGGAGCAATTTCAAAATGATCCGACCATCTTTGGTTCAGAGCTCTTCACCCGCAGCAGCCTCGTGTTTGAGCCGAATTTGCGCATCCCCGTTCCTTCCGGCTATGTCATCGGTCCTGATGATGAGTTGATCATCTCCGTATACGGCTACAGTGAAAAACGCTACACGCTTCGCGTAAATGAACAAGGTGATATCTACATTCCAAACGTCGGCCCCATTGCAGTAAATGGACTTACCTTAGAAGAAGCAAAAGGAAAAATTACTTCAAGACTTGGCGCCTCCATCTACCGCGCTATTCGTTCCGGTCAAACAAAGGTGCAGGTATCCGTTGGGCAAATAAAGAGTATACGCGTTACCGTTATTGGGCAGGCAAGAAAGCCAGGGACATATACTGTTTCTTCTTTAACCACGCTTTATAATCTCTTATATCTCTGTGGAGGTCCGACTGCCATGGGTAGCTACCGGAGTATCGAAGTAATACGCGGCAACACAAAGCGTACTGCTGACTTGTATGGGTTCCTGGTGAATGGTTTACAGGCAGATAATATTCTTTTGCAGGAAGGGGACGTGGTGAGAATTCCTTATTACCAAAATCGCGTGACGTTAAAAGGCAATGTGAAAAGGGATGGGAAGTTTGAAATGAAAGACGGGGAAACTTTCAGGGATTTGCTTGAATACTCTGGAGGTTTCACCGATGATGCTTATCGCGGGGCTGTCACTGCAATCCGCATCACGGATACAGCCCGGCGTATTGTTGATGTGAAATCCGGCGAGTATGATTCGTTTGCCATTCAAAGCAGCGATCAATTCATTGTTGGCAAATTACAGGAAGAATATGGGAACCGGGTTGTCGTTTCCGGATCTGTTCCACGTCCTGGCCCCTACGAACTTGTAAGTGGTATGGAGGTGAAAGATCTTATTACAAAAGCCGGCGGCCTGATGCCTGAAGCCTTCACTCCGAGAGCTACTATTTTTCGATCGCTGCCAAACAAAATGCCTACGGCAATATCCGTTGACCTGGATTCCGTAATGAACTATGGTGCCAGTGTGGGACTGCATAAAAATGATTCACTGGCTGTGCATTCAATTTTTGAGTTCACAGATTCATCCTATGTTTCTGTTGAAGGAAATATTCGAAAGCCGGGACTAGTAATGTGGAGGCGTAACCTGACACTCCGGGACCTGTTGCTGGCAGCCGGTGGCTTAACAGAATCCGGCGATTCTTCTACCATCGAAATTACCCGTCGCCTAAAAAATGCAAGTGTTGACCAGGCAGATCATGGTGAAAGCAGGGTGTTTACAATCAATCTAGGCGGCGATACCGGTGAAAATGATGTGGTATTAGCGCCGTATGACCTTATTATAGTTAAATCAATTCCTGGCTACAGCGTACAAAGGTCCGTGCTGGTATTGGGAGAGGTGATCAGCCCGGGTAAATATGGGCTGCAACGGAGCGGCGACAGGATAAGTGATGTGATGCAGCGTACCGGTGGCTTTAAAGCATCCGCAGATAGTGGATCCATCACAA
>JBBQSI010000226.1:0-5987 GCA_038213975.1 Chitinophagales bacterium | reverse complement strand
TTGTGTCGTCATTAAACTGCAAGTGCATTTTGCTGCGGGTCGTAAACCCTTTCTCATTGTTTGCATCACTTGCAGTGAGCGGGGCAGGCTTGGCGCTACTGTTGAGCATGCCGAGCACCACGGCGTGACGCGGATCATCATTAATAAAACCAACGATCACTTCATCACCAATTTCCGGGCGAAAGAAAGCGCCGCGGTCATCGCCGGCATCCAAACTGGCGACCCGCATCCAAATTCCCTGGTCACTGTTGTCAACTACGGGTATGCGTACCCGTATGCGATCCTGCCCCTCAGGATCATTTTCCAATTGGACTACAATTCCAATCTGCAATCCTGTGACGCCACCGGAAAGTCCTGCAGCCGCTGCCTCAGCAATGTCTTTATGAACGACTGCATACCTTTCGGGATCGAGACCAAACTGGATATGCGTATCCCACATGCCATTTCCGACATCATGTTTTACCGCCGTTACATAAGCTTTCCCGGTGAAGCGCTGGCCAACTCCGGCGAGATCCACCATATCGCCCGGTTTTACGCTGGCAAAGCCCGTGAACTTTGCCCTACCCGTTATCTTCGCCATGCGGCTACGGAGCATCTGCCCGTTGACCCAGTCCTGCAACTCTTGCTCCGGCACGTTTCCACTATGTTTCATTTCATATTCGGGGAGATCGTTTGCTTCGGCCAGTTCGCTGCCGGGAATATTACCATGCTGCGCAAATGACGAAGCTTCGGAGCTGTCAGCTTCGAAAAGATCCTGGTTGGCATAGTCCCACGAACGAGCCTTTACATTTGTCCACTGGTTTCGTACATCCATTTCGGCTTCGAATTCTAAAATGGACGATCCATATGTTAGCTGCAGCACCGGCTCTGCTGACGTATCCGGCCTATTGATTGCTATCATGCCGTCGCTTACATTCACCAACATCGCATTTGCTTCAGCACGCAGCAACATAAAATCCCAGTCAGTGAGGTGGTGCTGCACAAGATGTTTGTGTTGCAAAGTGGTATCTGCAATGTCTCCCTGCAATCCGGGATGCTTGCCAATCAGGTCATCAAAGAGCTGGCTGTCTTTTACGTTTTCAAAATACCGGCTGTGGCGGCCCAGTGTCATCCTGACCGCTTCGTCCTTGCATTCAATCTGCAACTCGCTGTCGCCGTTTTCCTTCACCTTCACTCCATGCCGCGTGATGATACCTTTAAACACCTGCGTGTTATTGCCATCCAGCCCTGTCTTGATCACGATCTTTTTGCCCGGCAGCAGGTCGCCGCTGTTGCTTATCTCGAAGGTTTTCTTCGAAGCATCACCATCACGCAAAACAATTTTCGTTGTAGGAACCCGGTTTATCTCTTTAGCGACCGACAGGGAAAGTACCTGGTAGGTCGGATCGAGCGCCTGCTCTTCGATTTGTATGTTGAAAGTGACAACGTTGTGCCTGGAGGTATTTGGAATTAATATTTCTTCCATCAGGCTTCATTTTTATCAAAAGGTGGAAAAAATAAAGTATTACCGGGTTTTATATTTCGCACGTAAGCAAGACCGTTAGCCCTGGCTACCTGCAAAAAATAATTGGAGTCGTTGTATATTTTATAAGTCATAAGGTCCAGCCTGTCTCCCTGCTGCACCTTTCGCTGATGGGTAAGGTCGGCAGATTGCTGCCGCTCTTCAGCCAACCGTTCTTCCCGTGCTTTGTAGTTGAGAAAGGTGGCCGTTAGTCTTGCCCTCAATGGTTCACCTTCGGGATTGAATAGGGTATGATTGATATCGAGGTTAGACAAGATGCATCTGAATCTTATTTCCGAACCCCAGATGAGCAACAAAAATTTTGGCCGGTGGATCTCGCCCTCGTACGCATACACACTGTCTAAAAACTTTTTTAGCTGGTCATGTACCGGCATCGCCTTCAAGTCTTTGTCCGCACCACCATAGCCTTCCATCGTTTGTGTGCCATCCAGCATAAATTCCAGGTTAAGCTCTTCGGGCACTGTAGATTTATAGCGGAGATCTGTGCCATTGCTGCCATGTCCGCGGCGACTGTCAAAGTCTATCTTCAAATTTTTCGTAAACGATTCGGGATTGATCGGCGCCATGAAAGCCGGCGTCAGCCGGGTAATGCCCTTACCGGGATCGGTGAAATTTTCATCGGTGAACGCGTATATTCTTACTTTCTCCATTCGTTATCTTTCCATTTTCTCTTTCAAAATCTCCATCACTTTTTCCACGCAGGCATTCACGATTTCTTCCTGCATGCTCACATTATTGTTGGAGCCCGCAGTGGTGCCTTTACCTGTTTTGCTCTCGTCAGCAATCGTAGCTTTTATTACCAGTTCACGAATTTCTATTGGCATTAATCATTCGTTTAAGATGAGGTAGTTGTAGTTTAGCTCGAGCGTCTCGATCAGTACCTCTCCCCTCTCTGCATTGAGCTCGCCAATTTTCCAACTCCTTGGCCATACATTGTTGATCGTCCAGTGTATGAGCGGCTGATGTTCTTCATTCAGCAACTTAATATGCACTGTGGGAATGGGCACCACTTTTTCATCATCAAATACCTGCTTGAACCATTTGGTGATACCAGATTCTGTGGGCGTGAGGATACCCCGCTTTAAAAGTAGCGGGCCATATTTTCTCCGGACAGGCACTACGTGCTCAAAGCGGTTCTCACCACCTTCTTTTATCGTCTCTGTTTCCAGTGTTGCATCCAATCCCGTTACTGATTGAAAACCTATATCCAGTGCCTGGGCTTCGCGTACAAATTCAACACTAAAATGGAAGTTGACAGTCTGATAAAAATTCTCCCGGGTTCTTGTCTTTTCAACAGCCATTTTTCTGGTTAATCAACATTCATAATTTCCAAACCTTCATGCACCAGCTCCATCGTTTCTATCGCCACTTCATTGCCGTCTGCTTTCAGGTCAGTGGACTGTACCTTGGATGGAAAAGCATTTTGGAGCTTCCAAACAATAACAGGCTCGTGGCTTTCATTCAACAATTTGATCGTAACAGTGCGCCGGAATTTGGAACCCGTTTTATTACCTTCCTGGAAGTAATAAGTCTTCCTCCATTCCTTGTAGAAATCATAGTCACCTTCAAACGTTCCTCTCTTCAGTGTGATATTGCTATATTTCGTTAAACCGGGTTGTTTGCTCTTGCTGTATTTCTTACTGTTCCCCTCGCGGTATTCTATCACTTCGGTTTCGAAGTCCAGGCCGCTCACTTCAGTGAAGCCGATTCTGAAATCGTCACCCCATTCAACCTGGAAGTGAAATTTGGGTAGGGGATAATCTCCTTTGGCTGCCATTTTTTTTGTTTTTAAAAATGATTTGAATTGGTTACTGAATTATTTACACCTGTTCTTCGGATCCACTTCGTTAATGGCGGATGTAAGGCTGGTCTTGCAGGCGAGTAGTCCTTCCTTTTTCTTGTTTTCTGCGAGCAGTTCCTTCGCCAGATCTTCCGCTGCCTTTTTATCTGCGGTATATTGATCATTAACACACTGGTAATACGGGTCTTTGCAGATCGGAAATTGGAAGATGGGTTGCAGATCACAGGCACCAAGGCAGCTTTCCTCACTTTCCGCTGAAGCAGTTTGCTTGCTGTTGGCTTTCGCTGCTGTTGGCGGACAAGGATCACCTTCATCATCGCAACCAACCGCACAATTGATGGCTGTCTGCCATTCCATAAGGACTGTCGTCAGGCCAAAATCTACATCGATGTTCTTGTTGATCCGCCAGGCTATCTGTATCACCTCCATCATCATTTTGATCAGTTCATCGCGGGTGGCAATTACGGACTCGAGCTTTTTACCGTAGTCTTCGAGGCATTTCATAAAACCCTGGCCCGCCGCAAGCGCGGGATTGTTCAGGCATTTTATGCAGTTCATCAGCCGGTCGTATTTGTTTTTGATGAGATCTATCTGCATGAAAAAATCCTTGATCATGCAGTAAAGCGTTTTGATAGCTTGCACAGCCAGGCCCGTGTTGATCGAAATCTTCTGTGTCTGATCCACGACGATCTCCAGCTGATCACAAATGTTGCGGGCGAGCTCATTGGCTTTCGTCATCTCATCATACCACGTTTTCAGTCTGTCCCTTCGGTCAGCGATTACCGCCAGTTTGTCTTTGAGTTGTTGCGCTTTTTCCTGCGATTCATTATAGGTAAGGCTCACAACTTTGAGCTCATCCTGCCAGGAATCATAACAACAATCGCAGCCCGCCGGATTTTCCGGATCCTCCTTGTTGCAACATTTTTTGGTGCTGTCATCCCAGTTATCAGGTAAATTTTGATAGTTATGTACAGTAAGCATAAAAGTTGTTTTAAAAGTTTGTATAAACGGGATCCGTATTAGTTGGCTGTGCTGCCATTACCATTTTCACTCATTGCACAGAATGTTTGCTTCACTTCATAACATATTTCGCAAATCGTATCCTTACAATTATCGAGGCGCGGCTCACAATTTTCATCAGCTACCTCACAGCAGTCGGGGCAACAAATAAATCTTGTAGTGGATTTGGCTCCTTCGAAATCACTGCGTTTGTTGTAAAGGCCGGAGGCAGACTTAGCCGTTGCCTGTACAGTTTTAATGAGATCGTCCTGCAATTTCTTCAGATCGCCTTCTCTCGCTTTCATTGTATCCTGCAATAATTTCTCAAATGCTTTTGCATCGTCGGACAGCGTTTTTTGCAAAGGCTCCAGCGTGCCGATGTTGGAAAAAACCTGGATGCCTACTACATCAGATGAGGCTTTGAAAATGGAGTCTGCATCGAATCCCAATGCTTTCGGCATGCATATCAGGTCGTCGAGCACGTCTTTGACGTCGTTGCATTCCGTGGGCCGGTTTTCATGGCCGGGCTTGGCTTCGCAATTCTTCTGCTCTTCCCCGGTAAGGATGGTAATCTGTGTGCAATTGCAACTATCATTTTTGCAGTCTTCCAGTTTGCAGGCAGCGGTGCGGAGGTCTGCCAGTTTTGTTTTCAAGTCTTTCACCGACTTGGAAATATTCTTCAATTTCGCAGAGAGATCATTCCCCCATTTTATATAATTGCCCACATTTTCTTTCATCAGGTCATTTGCCTGCACGAGTTCTGCGCCCACGCATATTTCAGTATTCCGGTATCGCCGGTAATTATCTTCTGTCCAAACAAACAGGCATTTCTTTGTTTCGTACAAAGTGGTTTGCCCCGAATAAGCTGTTTCGGCGGTCTTCACGTCGCCGGCAAGATTTGTAAGGTCGGTGCAGTATTTTTTACGCGCCGAACTGATGGTCTTTTGCGTGGCGGTATCATTCTCCTCGCAATTGCCGGAGTTGTCCGTCTGCTGCCGGCTGCCTTTTTTTGAAGATGATATGATTGACATTTTTAAAAAGATTTAAAATTTTAAAAAACTATGTGTGCCTGCTCTTATGATTATTCCTGCAGCATTTTGTGCATGAAACGCAGGATGATGAATTCAGCCGGGCGAACAACAGCCATTCCTATCTCCACAATCATTCGCCCTTCAAAAATGTCCTGCTCTGTCATGGTTTCTCCCAGGCCCACTTTTACGAAAAAGGCCTCGCGGGTAGTAGTGCCCATAAGGGCTCCAGCCTTCCATTGCTGCGTCAGGTAATTTTCTATCATTGACTTTACACGAACCCAGGTATTGCGGTCATTTGGTTCAAACACAAATTGTTCAGTGGCATTTTTGGTTGACTCTTCCACCATGTTGAAGAATCTTCGAACGGAGATGTAGCGCCATTCGTTGTCATTACCTGCAAGCGTTCTGGCACCCCAAACAATAGCGGGCCCCCGTCCTGCGAAAGAGCGGATAACATTCACGGATTTTCCTGCCAACGTATCCACGTTCAGCCCTTCCTGTTCATCATTCGTGACCAGGTATTGCGGACGAATGGCATTGTCGATATTTACGTTTGCCGGCGCTTTCCATACACCCCTGGAGTTATCGGTGCGGGCATATACGCCGGCCATGGCAGCAGATGCCGGCAGCAACA
>JBBQSI010000225.1:0-5996 GCA_038213975.1 Chitinophagales bacterium | reverse complement strand
CGATTTTGACGCAAAATTCTCAGTTGTCAGTGCAACCGTTTACTTCTCTGGTGCCAACTTTGCTAGTGTACAGTCGGCCTCAATCTCCAGTGGAAATTTAGGTAACCTTTCTGCTCAGTTGCAAAAATGTATACCTGGTACTTCTGTAAACTTTGATAACGTGAAAGTGCAAGGTCCGGATGGTGTAGTACGATCTATTCCCGGCCCTGGCTTTATTCTATATTAACTTGATATTAAAAAAGGAAAAATAATGGCTATGAAAACTAATATGGTTAAATGTCTGATGCTGATGGTATGTTTTGCTATAGGCACCACTACCGCAGATGCCCAGGCAAAAAAGCGAACTGCAAAAAAGCGAACAACTGCAAAGAAAACAACGAGCGCTAAAAGCAGTAGTATGAATGCCGCAGCTCCGGATACGGCCATAATAGTTGCACAGACTAAAATAGACAGCCTGCCTATTCCTCAGGTGAAAAAATCTTTGCGTCCCAACGATGCCATTGAGCGTAACCTCGTAAACGAGAGGACACCGCTGGCCTACGAACATATCCGCGAGGATGATGCCGTATACCGCCAAAAAATCTGGCGGGAAATCGACACGCGGGAAAAAATGAATCTGCCTTTCCGTTATACAGCGAACGATGACAACGGCAACCAGCGCTTTATTTCTATTTTATTGAAAGCTGCCCAGGACGGGCCGGATAATGGTGGTGCTACAGTTTTCAGTGCTGTTGATGACAGGTTCACGACTCCGATGACTGTTTCGGAAATCGCTAAATCAATCTCAGGTGGTAGCGTATCCGTTCCACTTTACGACGAACAAGGAAACATCACTGGTTATAAGGAAGTCGTAGCAGAAGTAAACCTGGACTCCTTTTACAAATTCCGCATTAAAGAAGAGGTAATCTTCGACAAGGAAAGCTCCAGGCTTTTTTGGAGAATCCTTGGCATCGCCCCGATCAAAAATGTAATTACGTCACAAGGAGTTAATCTTGGTGAGCAGGAGTTATTCTGGGTTTATTATCCTGATATGCGTCCCATCTTTGCTAAATACGAAGTGTACAACGGCAAGAACTACGGTGCAAGAATGAGTTGGGAGGAGTTGTTTGAAAGCCGCATGTTCTACGGAAGAATTGTAAAGAGCACCCTGGACAATCCGTTTGACCAATATCTCTCCCAGCAACAAGGTTTGAGCGGAAATAATATCCTGCAATTGTTAGAGGGTGAAACTATTAAAGAAAAGATCTTTAACTACGAACAAAATCTTTGGAGCTACTAATTGAATTTAATAAATTGATAAGCCGGTGCATTTGTACCGGCTTTTTAATTTCCCAGAGGGAAATTTCTCCTTTATTTCAGATCGTATGGAGAAGGACTGATGGAAGTCCATCCTCCATCTACCACTAACGTTTGTCCTGTAACATGCTTTGCCTGGGGTGAAACGAGAAAGAGGGCTGCATTAGCAATATCTTCTACAGAAGCCGGACGTTGCATTGGTGTTAGCCGGGACCAGATTGAGTTATAATCACTCTCCTGTTTTGTACGTTCAGTCAGTGTCGCGCCTGGCGCAATGGCATTTACATTTATATTGTACTGGGAAACTTCGATTACGAGATTCTTAGCCAGCATCTCGATGGCTGCCTTCGTCATTCCGTACACGCCTAAATCTTTATGCGCCTGGTGGCCGGTGACTGAAGACATAAACAATAATGTTCCACCAGCTTCCTGCATCTTCATTTGCTTTGCTGCTGCCTGCGCAAGAAAAAATGTCCCCCCCAGGTTTACGTCTACCACCCGTTGAAATGATTGCGGGGTATAAGTAAAAAAATCACCGAACAACGTGATGCCGGCGTTGGCAATAGCGATGTCCAGATGATCATGATGCCTGACAACAGAAGACACCATTTCATTTATAAAATTTGCATCTGCGACATCTCCGGCGTAAGCGAAACATTTTTTTCCATGTCGCTGAGAAATATTTTCAGCCGCTTCCAGCGCCAGTTGCTCATCTACATCATTCAGTATCACCGTAGCACCACAAGCTGCCAGCGAATTACAAATCTCAAAGCCTATACCCTGGCCGGCACCTGTCACTACAGCAACCCTATCTTTCAAATTATACATCATACTCAACTAGTGAGAATCTTTCAAAATTTCATCCCCGGACTTCCCACGCAAAAAATCAAAATCCGCACCCTCATCCGCACCCAGGACATGCTGTACATAAAGGCTGGCATAACCGCGCTCAAAAGGCGAAATAAGCGCCTTATACTTTTTTCTTCTTTCTTCCAGCTCCGAGACTGCCAGATCAACGTTCAGTGACCTTGCTTCTACATCAAGCGTAATGACATCTCCGGTTTGTAACAATGCAAAATTTCCACCGATCGCAGCCTCCGGCGAAACATGTAAGACAACGGTGCCGAAGCCTGTACCACTCATTCTGCCATCAGAAATTCGTACCATATCTAATACCCCTTTTTCCAATAATTTTTTGGGTAATCCCATATTACCTACTTCCGGCATGCCGGGATATCCTTTTGGCCCCACATGTTTCAGAACCAGTATGCTATTTTCATCGACCTCTAAATCATCCCTGTCTATTTTTTCTCTGTACTCTTCAATGTTTTCAAACACGATGGCTTTCCCTGAATGTTTCAACAAATGGCTGCTTGCGGCCGATGGCTTAATCACAGCACCTTTCTCACAAATATTCCCGGTCAGAACTGTAAGTGCCCCCGAACGGTTCACCGGCGCATTGAACGTAGCAATAATCTCGGGGTTATGATTTTTTGCATTTGTAAAATTTTCTTCGATACTTTTTCCATTTGCGGTTAGTACATCACGGTTCAACAATTCCCCAAGCTCTTTCATCACGACCTGTAAACCACCGGCATAAAAAAGATCTTCCATAAAATATTTACCAGAGGGCTGGAGGTTCACGAGCAACGGAATATTTTTCGAGTGCTTGTCGAAATCATCAAGGGTCAACCTAACGCCCACCCTTCCTGCAATTGCCAGCAGGTGAATGATAAAATTTGTCGACCCTCCTATCGCTGCATTCACCTTTATTGCATTTTCAAACGCCTTTATCGTAAGTATATCCGAAGGCTTTTGATTATCTTTTACCATCTGCACGATTCGCACGCCCGATAATTGCGCAAGTACTTTACGGCGTGAATCCGCTGCAGGGATAGCAGCATTGCCGGGCAAACTCATGCCCAGGGATTCAACCATACATGCCATGGTGGATGCTGTACCCATCACCGCACAATGTCCGCTGCTTCGGCACATGGCTCCCTCCAGTGTAAGAAGTTCTTCCTCCAGGATCTTATTGGCCCGTAGCTGATCGTGAAATCTCCAAATGTCGCTTGTACCGATGCTGTTACCATTATGCCTTCCCGTTAGCATCGGGCCACCGGATACCACAATAGCAGGAATGTCCACGCTACAGGCACCCATCATCAACGAAGGAGTTGTTTTGTCGCAGCCACATAGCAACACAACCCCATCCAATGGATTAGCGCGTATTGATTCTTCAACGTCCATACTTGCAAGATTGCGATAAAGCATCGCTGTTGGCTTCATTAGTGTTTCACCAAGAGACATCACCGGAAACTCTACCGGAAAACCTCCGGCCTCCAAAACGCCTCTCCGGACTGATTCTGCCAGTTCCCGGAAGTGTGCATTGCAGGGAGTAAGTTCGCTCCATGTATTGCAAATGCCTATCACAGGCTTATTCACAAATTCATAGTCAGGAATACCCTGGTTTTTCATCCACGCCCGATAAATGAAGCCCATTTTACCTTTACGGGCAAACCATTCTCCACTGCGCAATTTGTTTGATTCCATTAAGCATTTATTAATACCGGAAATTATGAAACAATAATCATTAATCGGAGGGAAATGACCTTTTCACAAATGTATCCTTATTTGACAGTACTAAAGTTCTTAAGAAGCTCGTCCGGCCTACACATATTAGATACCTTTGAAGCATTTCAATTTTATTGCGAACAAAAATGTGGAACAAGGCATTCATCTGGATCGGTAACAGATATCAGCGAATCATCAACAGTATCGCTTTTTACCCGGCAGTGATTGGCGTTATTTTTCTCCTGCTTTCTTATTTGTCCATTGCTTTCGATTTTTCTGAGACTGGAAAACAAATAAAATCCAGCCTTCATTGGCTGAGCCTGAAGGATGCATCTACTGCCCGGAGTATTATTTCTTCCATAGCCAGTGGCTTAATCTCGCTTACAGTGTTCAGCTTTTCGATGGTGATGATCATCCTGAGTCAGACTGCATCGCAGATGAGCAATCGAATACTTGATAAATTGATAGGAAACAGGTTTCAGCAATTTGTCCTGGGATTCTATTTAGGCACCATTGTATTTGCGCTGTTTTTACTAAGTACCATCAGGGATACTGATTCCGGCATTTATATTCCCGCACTGAGTACCTACCTCTTGATCCTCCTCACTATTGTAGACATTTTTCTATTCATTTATTTTCTGCACTACATCACCCAGTCCGTGAAGTATGAGGTGATCATCCAGCAAATTTATGAGGACACAAAGGCGCAGATGAAAAAAGTATGTACCCTGAAAACAACCTCTATTCACGACGCAACCGCCAGTGGCGAAAATGAAATCGCCGGTGGAAAAGCAGGAATTTATGAGGGCTTTAGTACCGCTTCCCTTCTTAAAATATGTAAAGAACATAATTTTCGCCTTAAAGTCCTTGTACGTCCCGGCGATTTTGTATTTAAAGAAACTGTGATTGCAGAAAGTTCAGCAAGTTTGCAGAAAAAAACGCTGAATGCGGTTATCGCAACCTTTTATATCAACAATACAGAAACCATTGAAAAAAATTATTCTTATGGTTTCCGTCAATTGATGGAGGTAGCAGTGAAGGCTTTGAGTCCGGGCATCAACGATCCCGGTACAGCAGTGCAGTCATTGAGAGCCCTGGCAAAGCTTTTTGCTTTTCGCATAAATAATCTTCCCAACAATGCTATTGCAGATAATAAAAAGGAAATCAGGATAATTACAACAGAAAGAACTATAGATGAACTTGTGGAAGAAACTATTTTACCAATTTGGGATTATGGAAAAGACGATCGCCGGGTTCAAAAAGAATTTATCGGGCTCTTGCATCACCTGAAGGCAATGACGGACTCGGATCTTTTTCAAAAATTATCAGAAAATTCGTTCCTGGCTTCTCAGGAAAAAAACGCTGAATTGAATATTCAATGATTGATACACAGCCAGTCTACATCAACGGATTCCCGTTTTCAAATTACCGGGTAGGAAATTCAAACAATCGTTCTTCAGAAGTGCGGAGCCAGGCTTTTTATCAACAAATAAAATCACGGAGAAGCGTTCGCCAGTTTTCGGATAAAGCTGTCTCCAAGACAATCATCGAGAACATCCTTCGGACAGCGAATTCAGCGCCGTCGGGCGCTAATCTAAAGCCGTGGAGTTTTTGTGCCGTACAGGATCAGACAATGAAAATTCAAATCCGGGAAGCTGCTGAAAAAGAAGAATTTGATAATTATAATGGAAGGATGCCGGAAGAATGGAAAAAGCATCTTGGCCCTTTGCAGACTGACTGGCACAAAGATTTCTTAGAGATAGCGCCCTGGCTGATCGTGGTGTTTAAGCATTCCTTTGAATTGGAGTCAACCGGAGAAAAATTCAACAATTACTATGCAATGGAAAGTGTGGGTATTGCCACCGGATTTCTTATTTCGGCGATTCACATGGCTGGACTGGCAACACTAACGCATACGCCTAGCCCAATGAACTTTCTCAGCAAGTTGCTAAACAGGCCGGCAAATGAAAAGGCATTTTTATTATTGCCAGTTGGCTTTCCTGCGGAAAACTGTTTAGTTCCGGATTTACAATTCAAAAATATGGAAGAGACCAGCTTTTTTTTCTAGCACTAACGAGCCCGGTTATTATTAAATCTTCAAAACTTTCACCGTCATTGTTACTTAA
>JBBQSI010000224.1:0-6039 GCA_038213975.1 Chitinophagales bacterium | reverse complement strand
CTAAATACCTGCATACTTTTAAATATACTTACGGCCTCATGGGCGCAGTGGCAATTGATAAAACAGGTGATCCATTGCCGCAGGCAACAATTGATATGTGCCTCGCAAGTGACGCTGTATTATTTGGCGCTATTGGTGACCCCAAATATGATAACGATCCTAACAGTAAAGTAAGACCTGAGCAGGGTTTGCTGAAGTTGAGAAAGTCTTTGCAACTTTTTGCCAATATACGCCCGGTATCAACATACGCGGCTTTGCATCATCTTTCACCGCTAAAAGAAAAGCAATTGCAGGATGTTGATTTTATTATTTACCGGGAGCTAACGGGTGGTATTTATTTCGGGGAGAAAAAGATCAATGAAGAGAAAACAGAAGCCTCAGATCTTTGTATTTATACTGTCGAAGAAATTGAAAGAATTTCAAAACTCGCTTTCGAGTCTGCGTTGAAGCGTCGTAAAAAACTGACTTTGGTGGATAAAGCCAATGTGCTTGAAACCTCCCGCCTGTGGCGGCATAGCGTGCAGCAAACTGCTAAGCAATATCCGGAGGTGACGGTAGATTACATGTTTGTGGATAATGCTGCCATGCAGATCATCATGAACCCAAAACAGTTTGACGTAATTCTTACAGAAAATATGTTCGGAGATATCATCAGTGATGAAGCGAGCGTTATTGCGGGATCACTTGGACTATTGCCATCTGCTTCAGTTGGTGTGTCGAACGCTTTGTTCGAGCCCATTCATGGTTCATACCCGCAGGCGGCCGGAAAAGACATCGCGAATCCTGTTGGCTCTATTTTATCAGCCGCCATGTTGCTGGATCATTTTGAACTGGTCCATGAAGCTGCAGAAGTTCGTGCCGCCGTTGCCTGGACGTTGTCTCACGGTTTTGTATCAGCAGATATTGATCCATTAAATGCACACTATACTTCCACAATTGGAGACTTCGTAAGCGATTATGTTAGCAATGATATCCCGGAAAATGTAAACGCAAAAAATATTGCTTTTGGCAAGGCTACAATTATATAATACCATTTTCAAAAACAAAATTCATCTCATCAACTAGTTCTTAAAATAAAAAAAGGGTTTAAGTTTGCTTACATAGATAACATGATAATAAGCAAACTCCATAGCGTCGGTCATCAACTATTATTAGTCGTGAGTGTCTTCGTTATTGTGCCCTACATCAGACGTGGCGGAGTTCTTACCCGATAATTTTTTTAGAATGTAAGTATGCCCCGCCCCGGAAAGAGCGGGTTTTTTTTTGGACTACAATTTTTACAACATGTATTACGACAGCAGCACTTTTATATTTTGGAATGATGAGATAGTAAATGCAGAAGACGCAAAGATTGATCTCTATAGCCAAACGATGCATTATGGTCTTGGTGTTTTTGAAGGTATCAGGAGCTATGAAACCGTAGCAGGGAAAACGCAAATTTTTAAAGCGAATGAGCACTTTGCACGATTGCAACGGTCTGCAGAGTTGGTAAACATTCCGTACGAATGGGATAACAAGGAACTGATTGCTGCTACCTATAAAATTTTGTCGCTCAATGAAATCCAGGATGCATACATCAGGCCGTTAGTGTATTCCCCTGCAAACATGAGTTTTAACCTGAACGAAAAATCTTTCATCGTCATTGAGACGTGGAAGATGGCGCCGTTTCTCGGGGAGAAATTACTTCGCGTGATGACTTCTTCTTTTGAAAGGCCCAATCCAAAAGGTTTTATGATCGAAGCAAAAGTGACCGGCCATTATGTGAATTCCATTTTGGCCAGCCAGGAGGCCAAAGCAAAAGGCTTCGATGAAGCATTGCTGAAAGATTTAAATGGCCATATTGCCGAGGGCCCGGGCGCGAATATTTTTATAGAAAAAGATAAAGTGCTTTACACACCCGTTGCGGGAAATATTTTACCCGGCATCACGCGGGCAACTGTGATGGAGCTTTGCGAAGAAATGAATATACCGGTTGTCGAAAAACAAATTTCTCCAGGGGAATTGAAAGAAGCCGACAGTGCATTCTTCTGCGGAACTGCTGCAGAGGTTATCGGCATTGAATCGATTGATGACGCTGCGTATTCGGTTGAATGGCCTTCATCGCTTGGCTCGCAAATACAAATGGCTTATAAAAACCTGGTAACTGAAAAAACCTTTTTTACAACAGAAAGCTACGCATGATCGAATTGAATAAATACAGCAAAACACTTACACAGGATGAAACACAGCCGGGTGCCCAGGCAATGTATTATGCCATCGGTTTCAAAGAAGCTGATTTCGATAAAGCACAAGTTGGTATTGTAAGTATGGGCTGGGATGGCAATCCCTGCAACATGCACCTCAACGATCTGGCGACAGCGGTGCAAACAAGTATTAATGATGTTGATGACTTGTTGGGTCTTCGCTTTTACACCATCGGCGTAAGCGATGGTATAAGCATGGGTACGGATGGCATGCGGTATAGCCTGGTAAGTCGTGACGTGATCGCAGATAGTATAGAGACAAATGCAGGTGCACAATACTATGATGCCATCGTAGCAATACCGGGTTGCGATAAAAACATGCCCGGTTGTATTATGGCTATTGGAAGATTGAATCGCCCGTCGATCATGTTGTACGGAGGAACTATTGCGCCAGGTCATTATAAGGGAGAAGATTTAAATTTCGTATCGGCGTTTGAAGCACTCGGTCAAAAGATCGCAGGGAAGCTGGAAGAAGCAGATTTTAAAAACATCGTAAAAAATTCGTGTCCTGGTGCTGGTGCCTGCGGTGGCATGTACACGGCTAACACACTCGCGAGTGCGATCGAAGCCCTCGGAATGAGTTTGCCTAATTCATCCAGCAATCCTGCTTTGAGTAAGGAAAAGCAAAAAGAATGTTCTTCAGTCGGCGACGCCATAAAATTGTTGCTGGAAAAAGATATTAAACCGCGGGACATCATGACGCGGCAAGCCTTTGAAAATGCTATCACTGTCGTGATGGTGCTTGGCGGAAGCACGAATGCAGTTTTGCATTTAATCGCTATGGCGAAAAGTGTAGATGTAAAACTTACGCAGGATGACTTCCAGGCCATCAGCGATAAAATTCCTGTGCTCGCAGATTTTAAACCGAGCGGAAAATATTTGATGGAAGACCTGCACAAATATGGTGGCGTGCCCGCGGTAATGAAATACCTTTTAAGCAAAGGCTTACTGCATGGTGATTGTCTTACCGTTACCGGAAAAACGATGGCAGAAAATTTAGCGGACGCACCCGATCTGGATTTTGAAAAACAAGATATCATTTTGCCGCTGGAAAGGCCAATAAAGAAAACAGGTCATTTACAAATACTGTATGGCAATCTCGCGATGGGCGGCAGTGTCGCAAAAATTAGTGGAAAAGAAGGTGAACGTTTCGAAGGCAAAGCGCGGGTTTTCGAAGGCGAAAAACATTTGATAGAAGGAATACAAAGCGGCCGCGTGCATGCGGGCGATGTAGTGGTAATCCGGCACATCGGTCCAAAAGGGGCACCAGGCATGCCTGAAATGCTAAAACCTACAGGAGCCATCATTGGTGCAGGTTTAGGGAAGTCAGTTGCATTGATAACTGATGGAAGATTCAGTGGTGGTACGCATGGTTTTGTTGTTGGTCATATTACGCCGGAAGCATTTGAAGGTGGCCTGATTGGATTGGTAGAAGATGATGACATCATTGAAATTGATGCTGTAAAAAACACTTTGATACTAAAGGTGCCGGAGGAAGAAATTGCAGCACGCAAAGCAGCCTGGAAGCAACCTGCACTAAAAGCTACCAAAGGAATTTTGTATAAATATGCGATGTGTGTAAAGGATGCAAGTGAAGGATGTGTGACGGATGAGCCATAGACGTAATTACAATTAATCATGACTGTTATACAAAGCATTCAAAACAGAATATACGAGATAAGAGGAGAAAGAGTAATGCTGGACAGGGATTTGGCATCCTAGTATGAAGCAGAGACCAAGTCATTGAATCTTGCTGTGAAGCGTAACATAAAGAGGTTTCCATTTGACTTTATGTTCAGGCTCTCAAAGGCAGAATACGATGCTATAAGGTTTCAAATTGAAACTTTAGAATCCGACAAGTCTTTAAGGTTGCAAAATGAAACCATAAAGACCGGACGGGGACAGCATAGCAAATATTTGCCTTATGCTTTTACAGAACAGGGCGTTGCGATGTTGAGTGGAATTTTAAATAGCGAAAAAGCTATTAAGATGAACATCGCTATAATGCGGGCTTTTGTGGAAGTGCGAAAAATATTTTTGAAACAAAATGATTTGAAAGAACAATTAAAGGAGATCAGGAAAAAAATTGGTGATCATGATATACAGCTGAATCAGATCTACGATGCGATGGAAAACTTATTAGACGAGCGGGCAGCTCAAAAAAAATGGGAACAGCGGGAACGAATTGGATTCAAACCTTAAATTAATTTATTAAAAATAACTTTTATGAGTACGCTTGAACTAGTAAAAGAAAATGTTGAAACAAAAGCTGAAGAGAAAGTTGAGATGAGTGGGAGTGAAGCTTTGCTAAAAATATTAATCGCTGAGAAGGTAGATACCATCTTCGGGTATCCCGGCGGCGCTATCATGCCTATCTATGATGTGTTGTTCGGTTATATGGATCAGCTTAATCACATTCTTGTTCGTCACGAGCAGGGTGCTATCCATGCCGCACAAGGATACGCGAGGGCAGCCGACAAGACCGGTGTCGTGTTTGCTACCAGCGGTCCAGGCGCCACCAACCTCGTTACCGGGCTTGCAGACGCAATGATCGATAGCACACCACTCGTTTGCATCACCGGCCAGGTGTATGCGCACCTGTTAGGTACAGATGCCTTCCAGGAAACGGACGTAATTAATATTACTACGCCCGTTACAAAATGGAACTACCAGATCACGGATGCTTCCGAAATTGCAACCGTTCTGCCTAAGGCTTTTTTCATCGCAAAAAGCGGGCGGCCCGGTCCAGTACTGATAGACATTACAAAAAATGCACAACTGCAATTGATAAATTTCACCGGTTATAAAAAATGCAATCATATCCGCAGTTATCGTCCAAGCCCGATCGTTCGCAAAAGCTACGTAGAAGAAGCAGCAAAGTTGATTGACGCTGCAGAAAAGCCATTCATATTATTTGGGCAGGGCGTAATACTTGGAAATGCAGAAAAAGAATTTAAAACATTTGTTGAGAAATCTGGTATCCCTGCGGCCTGGACAATTCTCGGGCTAAGCGCGCTAGAGACTGATCATCCGCAAAATGTTGGTATGCTGGGTATGCACGGCAATTATGGTCCCAATGTGCTCACCAATGAATGTGACGTACTTATTGCTATCGGCATGCGCTTCGACGATCGCGTAACCGGTCGCCTGGATAAATATGCAAAGCAGGCCAAAGTGATCCATCTCGATATTGATCCTTCCGAGATCGACAAGAATGTCAAAACTACTGTTCCTGTTTGGGGCGATTGTAAAGAAACATTACCCATGCTCACCAAATTGATTCAGCAAAAAACACATCCCGAGTGGTTGGCAAAATTTGAAGACTACCGCAAGGAAGAATTGGAAGTTTGTATTGAACCGGAGCTGAATCCTACGGAAGGGCAAATAACTATGGGGGAAGTATTGAAAGAATTGAATGCAATTACCGGCGGAAATGCCATCATCGTGACCGATGTAGGTCAACACCAGATGGTCGCCTGCAGGTATGCCAAATTCAATGAATCAAAAAGTAATATTACTTCCGGCGGGTTGGGGACGATGGGTTTTGCCCTGCCGGCAGCCATCGGCGCTAAATATGGAGCACCACACAGAACGGTGGTGGGCATTATTGGCGACGGAGGTTTCCAGATGACATTACAGGAATTGGGAACCATTATGCAGGAAAAAATCGGTGTAAAGATCCTCATTCTCAACAATGAATTTTTGGGAATGGTGAGGCAGTGGCAGGAGTTATTTCACGATCGTCGCTATTCGTTTACCGATATGAAGAGTCCTGATTTTGTGAAGCTTGCCGAAT
>JBBQSI010000223.1:0-6049 GCA_038213975.1 Chitinophagales bacterium | reverse complement strand
CAATTTTCATACGGTTATCCGCAAGCCCGGCAGACATCATGGTAGCTGCTGGTTTTATTCCGCCAAAATATTTTTTCAGCACCGGCCAGCATTTCGGGAAGTCGTCTGCATCCGGTAAAATATAGATAACCCGCACAATGTCTTTCATGCCGGCTCCCGCTTCCAGTAAAGCGCTTTCTATATTTTTCATGGATTGTTCAGCCTGGCTCACGACATCGTCGGCAATCGTCATATTGCCATAGTCAAAGCCGGTAGTACCTGAGACAAAAACCCAATCACCCTGCACCACGGCACGACTATAGCCGATCTTCTCTTCGAATGTGGACCCCGAACTAATAAGCCGCCGCTCCATAAAAAAAATTGTGGTTTTTGGATAATAAGAGGTTAGGCTTTAACTACAGGTAATAAGTTTTGAACTCCCTGTCCATCACATTGAGGATGAGTTTCGCAGAGTCGCTGATGATCGCTTTATATATTGGCTCCTTTGCCGGGTCAGAGGGGTATTTTCCTTTATTTATTTGCAAGAGATAATATTTACTGCCACTTTCTGCGACTAGATCATACCAACCGTTCGTACGGGTACCTGCGGTGTACAGTGGCAAATCGGTTACATAAATGGAGTTGATCAGTTTTCCCTTGTGATTTAGCAAATAGGTTCTACAGCCCTTCGCGGAGCAGAAGTAGCTTCCCGGCAATGACACAAAATATTCGGTAGTCGAGTCGCCATTAAGGTCAATTGCTTCGTATTTAAATTTCTTTTGATCTGGGGGAATTGAATCAAGTTCCTTTTTCAATATTGTGCCGCGTAACGATTTACGTATCAGCTCAACCTCTATAAGGACTACAGTATCTACGGTGGTCATTGATTTACCGGCTGTATCAGGGATGCTTCTTTTTGCCGGAGTATCCGTTTTCAATGAGTCGTTGACAGTACTATCGCGCCTGCTCTCCATTCGTGACTCAGAAGACTGGCATCCCTCAAAAATAAAAATTAAGGTAAAAACAAAAAAAAGAAACCGGATTGACATGCCCATAGGGTTTAAAAAAGAAGACCCGAAGTTATTATTTTGTATGATCTCTTGGCTTTTTGAATATTCGTACTTATTGAACAACCACTGGAACCATTTTCAAATCAAAAACCTTGCGAGGTTTGCCCCGTAATTATTTTCTGAGTCAAGCCATAATAAAAAAAGTAGCGTTTTTCCTACGGAGATATGAAGGCCTATCCTTTCTAATTTACTTGCTTCTATTCTTTAATTTTAACACCTGCAAATATTTGATATGGAAAAGAAAAAAGTGGTGATCGGTATTGCGGAAGGCTCGCATTACGAGAAATATGAAAAATGGATTTGCCAGGATGAAAATGTACAGGCTGTCAGGTTAAGTTATCATCTGGATAATATTCAACGGTTGGAAGAGTGTGATGCTATTCTCTTCACCGGTGGCAATGACGTAAACCCCCGTGTGTACAACCAGCCGGATTTTTTAGTGTATTGCAATCCCGATGACCTGGATGAAAAACGGGATGAATTTGAGTGGAAGGTGATGCAATACGTGGAAGAAAATCAACTGCCACTGTTGGGAATTTGCCGCGGCATGCACTTCGTAAATGTCTTCTATGGTGGTTCGTTAATTCCTGACATTCCCGCCTTTGGAAAATTCAACCATGGAAAGCGGGGAGGAAATGATAGTGATCATACCGTGACGATAGACCAGCACTCAAATTTGTTTGATATTATCGGGAACACAAGTGGCACTATCAACAGTTCGCATCACCAGGGAGTAGATATGCCCGGGTTCGGACTGGTAACAACTGCTCTTTCTCCGGATGGAATTATCGAAGCCATGGAGAGAAAGGAACAGGAGGGACGATCCTTTTTTCTTTTGATACAATGGCATCCTGAAAGAATGGAGAATCCTGACGATGTGTTTTCCAAAAAAGTCAGGGAGCGTTTTATATCCGCTATCCGGGGAAATGAAAAGTAGACTATTCCGGCTTCCTTGTTTTTAATTCTTCTAATTTTTCTGCGGCCAGTTTCTCTGCTTTCTCCATTGCCGATGTCAGGCGTCTTGGCGCATTGAAGCGATACCCAATAAAAAGTGTGCCTTTAGCTTTATCGTCCAGGATTACATTGTTGGCATTTGACTTCGTATATCCGCGGGTAGCAGCCTGCAAGGTGAATCCGGTAAAAAAACGCGTAGAATTATACCCCAGTGTCAATGTTGATTCCAGTTGAATAACTGTGCCATGGAGACGTGTTTTCATGCTACCGGAAGGTTGCCTGCTTATCAATTTTGTCCTGCTAAAACCAATACCCGGGTTGAGTCCGCCAGTAGCATAAAAGTTATGTTCCGCAACAAAGGTGTGATAGTAGCCAGGAGAGAAAACAACCTGCAACGTTTTTGATTTTTGCGAGGCGTTCTGCCCGGGGAGCGGTGTTCGATCATTTACAATGTAATACTGGTAAAATACTGATGGCAGGAAAGTGCCCGCACTTTTTAGTTGCCTTTCGGTTTGCGAAGTGATTGCATTGAAGGAGAAATTGTCATTGAATTTGTAAGCGGTTTGCCCGGAAAAACTTCTATAAACCAGGCCAGGAAACTGGATGTAAGGATCGCCAGTTTTCCAATTGGGGTCAAAATCTCTTGTATTGCCCAGGTAGTATCCTTTAATCCTGGAGTAAGCCATTTTTTGAATAAAGTGATTGAAGTTTGAAGAGAAACCTAACCCAAACGATTTTGTTTTACCCTTGATATTATCATCTATATTCTCCTGAAAAATTTTCGGGGCAAAATTTAAATTGAAAGCAAGCCAGCGGTAGTTAATGCCAACATTTAAAATTGTTTTGTTGTTAGACTTTATTCGGGAGGTGGTTGTATTCTTTACATCAAAACCATCTACGCTGTTGTTCAAAGACATTTTGTAAATAAGGAAATCATCGTAGTTAGCGATATACTGGTTTACAGAGTCCTCTCTATGGCCTGCCGTCGTTTGCGCAAATGTGTTCGCTGTTCCTGCGCATCCAAGGAGAAAAAAGAAAATGGTTGTAAAAGTATTCTGGCACACGGTTCTAAAGTAGGGAAATCTATAGCAAGGGGCATTGGAAAAATAATACAATAACAGTTCATCTGGGATTACATTCCAAATAATCCTTTATTCAGTAATCGAAGTGTCTCTTCTTTGTGCTCCCGTGAAACCAAAACGGAAATATTGTGCTGGCTGCCACCATAGCTCACCATACGGACAGGCACACCCGAAAGTGCATTGAATACTTTTGCCATTACATCCTCTGTCTTTGTAATCTGGTTCCCAACAATGGAAACAATTGTCTGATCGCTGTCAACTTCTACCGTGCCGTATAACTCAAGTTCTTTTATAATTTCTGCCAGGTATGCATCATTGTCGATGGTAAGTGACACAGCCACTTCCGAAGTGGTCACCATATCTATAGAGGTCTGGTATTTCTCAAACACCTCAAATATCTTCCGCAAAAATCCGTAAGCCAGCAACATGCGGCTGCTCTTAATTTTTATGGCCGTAATGAAATCTTTTGCCGCAACAGCTTTCACCCCCACGCTGCCCGCTTCTCCAACGATCAGGGTTCCCGGGGAATCCGGGGACATTGTGTTCAGCAACCTCACCGGAAAATTAAAATATTGTGCAGGCCAGATACTTGCCGGATGCAGGATTTTCGCCCCGAAATAGGCAAGCTCTGCGGCCTCGTCAAAGCTCAGGCGGCCAATGGGTTTGGTTTTTTCTACAATGCGCGGATCGTTGTTATGCATGCCATCGATATCTGTCCATATCTCACAGACTGTTGCACTGATGGCACCGGCAATCAAAGATGCGCTGTAATCACTGCCACCGCGTTTCAGATTATCTACCTCTCCTTTGAAGTTGCGGCAGATATATCCCTGGGTTAAATAAATTTGAGCGCCCTTGTGCTTTTTCAATAATTGCGAAAGTTTCACTTTAATGCTGCCCACCTGCGGCTCGCCTGCATAGTCGATGGTCATGAAATCGAGGGCCGGAAGAAATATGTGGTCAATTTTTTTCTCCTCCAGGAAAACGCTGAAAAGCTTTGTACTCAGCAATTCACCCTGCGCAAGAATGTCTTTATTTAAAGCTTCGCTGTAAGATATCTTGAGGATGATGTTCAGGAATTCGAAGTGTTCAGCGATTATATTTTTTGCCTTGGCATAATGCGCTTCTTCCTTTACCAGTTGCAAGATGAAATTTTGATAGTGCTGCTCCAGCGCATCAATCCGCTGCTTGGCGGAGGCACGTTCTCCCTTGCCCAGGTGATTACTTATCTCGGTGAGAGAATTTGTTGTGCCGCTTAAAGCGCTTAATACCACTATCTTCTGCTCATCATCTTTCGTGATCAACTTCGATATTTCGTTCATGCGTTCCGGCTTACCGACACTGGTGCCTCCAAACTTCATCACTTTCATACTGTACTACCTTTTTTTGAAATGGAATGCAAAATTAAGGTACGGATTACACTAATAGCATGAATTAATGTTAGAACACGAATTGCTCTAATTAGGGAGATGTAGAAAAAAAGCTATCAGGGAAAATGGAGATCGAGCTTTTGGGCAAGTTGCTTGAGGTCGTCGACGACAGATGGAAAAAGATCGATGCCAGATTTTAAGCGTTGTTTTTCGAATTCCATTTCGGGTTCACCCGGTACATATACGCGGTCTTGCCCGGGAACTGGTTTGGAGGTGCGAAAGCGCCCGATCCATTTATCCATGTGGTCTTTAAACTCGTCAGCAGGTCGGAAGGCATCGATGCGCATAGCTCCAAAAAAATGCCCTATTCCCTCTCCCGGCATATTCTCCGGCATGGGCACATAGGCAGGAAAAGGGGGCACCCACGGACCATAATTAGCGCCACTCAGAATGGCAGAAAAAATATCTACTATTGAACCCAGTGCATAGCCCTTATGGCTGCCGTGCTCCCGATCGCCACCAAGCGGTAACATAGCACCGCCTTGCTTTAACGCATTTGCATCGGTGGAAGGTTCCCCTGTTTTCGTCTGCACCCAACCGTGAGGCGCATTTTCATTTTTACGTTGTAAAATTTCCAACTTTCCATTCGAAGCCGTCGTAGACGCGAAATCGGCCACAAAAGGCTGTTCTTTACCTGCAGGTATTGCCACGGCGACCGGGTTGGTGCCCAACAGTCTTTCAGTTGAGAAAGTAGGAGCAACAAGGGCTGAGGCATTTGTCATAGAGATCCCAATCATATCCTCTTCGAGTGCCTGCATAGCATGCTTCCCGGCAATACCATAATGATTGCTGTTTTTTACGCTGACCCAGCCTGTGCCTACTGCCCTGGCTTTTTCTATGGCAACCTGCATGGCAAAAGGTGCCACTACAAGTCCGAGCCCGGCGTCACCATCAACAACTGCGGTGGAAGGTGTTTCATATATGATCCTGATCTCGGGAGAAGCATTAACGCGTTTGGCTTCCCACAATCTCACATAGCCGGAAAGCCTTGCAATACCGTGGCTGTCCACTCCGCGGAGGTCAGCGGACAATAAGACTTGTGTGGCAATGTCCGCATCGTTTGGTGAACATCCTATTTTTACAAAAACTGTTTTTCCAAAATCAAATAAACCCTGGTAAGAAAAATTCACAGACATAGGCAAAGAAAAGGAATGGTGGAAATTTTGAATTTTGAATTTTGAATTGCGTTGACTTAGGTACAAGTACGTAGCCATTGCGTTAAATGTGAATAGGGTTAATTTCGCCGACCTAAGGTTTCCCTTTTGAATTTTGAATTTTGAATTTTGAATTTTTACGATGGGACGAATATTTGAAGTAAGAAAATCCACCATGTTCGCGAGGTGGGATCGGATGGCGAAGCAGTTTACCCGCATTGGGAAGGAGATAGATATTGCTGTAAAGCAAAGCGGCCCTGACCCTGACAACAACCCGGCTTTGCGGCGTTGCATGTTAAATGCGAAAGCCGTGAACATGCCGAAAGATCGCGTGGAAGCTGCGATCAAACGGGCGATGGGGAAGGATAAGTCTGACTACC
>JBBQSI010000222.1:0-6054 GCA_038213975.1 Chitinophagales bacterium | reverse complement strand
CTTTGTTTTTCATCATTAAATATAACAAATGTGTTTTCCTGGACGGGGTTAAATGTTAAAACTTTTATGTGTAACATAACGTAAGTTAATATATGCGATTTTGATGGAGAGATTCATCTGAAAACCTTTAATTTTATTGATATATATAATCCGGAACATGCAATATCTCAAGAAATTCACACCCTTTCTAAACGCACTCATTTTTTCAATTTTCTTACTTGGTTCATCACACACATTTGCCCAGGTAAGCAGCGAAGTTTTTGGAAAAAACAGGGTTCAGTACAAAAAATTTAACTGGCAATATTATCAGACTAACAATTTCAATGTCTACTTCAATGAACATGGGCAGGAGCTTGCCAAGTTTGTGATGCAGGTGGCAGAAGAAGAGTTGCCCGGCGTTGAAAAGTTTGTGGAATACAGCCTTCAGCGCCGCGCCAACGTGGTTATTTATAACAGCTTCAACGATATGCAGCAAAGCAATATCGGCCTTGGCGTTGATTGGCAATTCCCGGGCGGGATTACGAAGCTGGTAAATAATAAGATGATCGTGTATTACACCAGCGATCATGCGGACCTCCGCCGCCAGATCCGTGAGGGCATTGGCCAGATACTTACTCAAAATATTCTCTTTGGTGACGATCTTGGTGAAGTCGCCGGCAACCAGGCCCTGCTGGATTTACCTCAATGGTTGATAGACGGCTACATTGCCTATGTAGGCGAAAACTGGAGTACCACGCTTGATGACGACCTGAAGAGTGAAATATTAAGCGGCAAGTATAAAAACTTCTACCAATTCGCTTTCGAGAAACCTTTACTGGCCGGTCATGCCTTTTGGTATTTCATCGAAGAGCGGTATAAGAAAGAAAACACGACCTACCTTCTCTATTTAGCCCGTGTGTACAAGAGTCTCAACAGGGCAAGTGCACAAGTCACCAAGAAGCGGAAATTTAAGGAGGTGCTGGAGGAATTTATGGTTTACGAGGAAGAAAAATATGACAAGGACATTCGACGCAGAAGAAACTATCCGAAAGGAAGTGAGATCACCAGCGTCACCGTAAGTAAGCGCAAAGATTATTTTCATTTCAACGTTAATCCAAATAAACGGAACTACAGTTATGCTTTTGTGAAATATGACAAAGGACAGTACCGCGTGATATTTAATGACGAAGAAGGCAAGGACAAAACCTTATTGAAATATGGCGCAAAAGCCCGCCTAGGTGATATAAATCCCAATTACCCGACAATGGCCTGGGATCCCAAGGGTACCCGCCTGGCTGTATTATATGAAAAAGAAGGTCGCATCAAGCTCTTCGTGTATGACATCATCACAAGGGTAAAGCCTTACGTACGCGACCTTACTGAGTTCTTCGACCAGGTACAGGACGTGAAGTATTTCTATGACAGCAAAACACTGCTGATGAGTGCCGTAAAGAATGGCCATAGTGATATCTACACTTATGACATGGAAAACGAAAAGATCAGGCAAATCACAAACGATGTTTATGATGACCTTGATCCTTCATTCGTAGCTTTTCCAAATAAGACCGGAATAATATTTTCCAGCAATCGCCCTAACGGACGTGCACGCGGTGGAGATACAACACTGCTTCGAAATAATTACAACGTCTTCCTTATTACGGATTTTGCAACAAACAAAGCTGAGCTAAACCAAATCACGCAGCTAAGCAACCTGAAATTTGGCAATGCGCGCCAGCCTACCCAGTATAATGATAATCACTTCACTTTTGTCGGCGATCAAAATGGGGTCGCAAACCGGTATGCAGGTTTCTTTACGACTGCAGCGGGCGGCCTGGACACACTCGTTTTAATTGGCGATGACATCCTTCGAAATCCCGAACAGTCGCAGGTTGATTCCGTTTTACGTTTTTACGGAAAACAGGATGTCGACTCTATTGCAGTTGTATCCACCACGAGAGATTCTGCCTACGTGTTTCCCTTAACCAACTACGCCAGCAGCCTGCGTGAGAGCCGTGAAGCCGGAGACAATAACCAGGTAAGTGAAGTTACCCGCCAGAGCGATGACAAGATCGTTTACAAACTGAAGATCAATGAAAGTGTACTGAAAAGAAGGAATGTGTCGGTACCCCCCACAACTTATATGCGTCATCTTTTGGAAATGGAAAGACTTTCCAAAGGACAGGAAACCTTCCAGATTCAGCAGGATAACCGGCCGCAGCAGGATGATATCTTTCAAAAAGAATTCAAAGATGATCGTGACTCTCTGCGTACGGGCAATCAATATCCCGGAGAGGACCCTAACGATGGAGTCGTATTAAATAATGCAAAACTGTATGACTACAAACCATTAAAATTTGCTACTGAGTACCTCGTTGCCGGTTTCAATAATAATGTACTTGGTACCAAATACCAGGTGTACCAGGGAGGGCAGGGTCCCATTACGCTCACGTCAAATAATGGATTCAATGGCATGCTGCGCATGGGCATCGCTGACATCATGGAAGACATCAAGGCGTCCGGTGGAGTGCGGCTTTCTACCAACTTAAAAGATTTCGACTGGCTTTTTGAATTCAGTAATTACCGGAAAAGGGTAGACTGGGGCCTCACTTATTATAGAAACGTGCAGGAAACCCAATTCACCGACGGCAACAGCGGATACCCGGGTAAAATTTTTGCTAACCTATACCAGGCTAACATTGCTTACCCTTTTGATATTACAAAGAGCGTCCGTCTTACAGGCGGTGTCAGACGTGATCGTGCAGTGGTACAAGGCTATGACGATCTCTCACTAAATGCTCCTGATTTTATTCAAACCTATGGATTGTTGCATGCAGAATTTGTATACGACAATACCCTTAACCCCGCTCAAAATATTTGGGACGGTATACGCTATAAAGTGTACATGGATTATAACACCCAATTAAATAAAGTGAGCACTACCGAAGGGAAAAATACTTTTAATGTTGGCTTCGATTTTCGAGCATACTATCCTATCTACCGCAACTTTATTTGGGCCGGCAGGGCTGCAGCAGATTTTAGCTGGGGAAATCAAAAGCTTATCTATTATCTCGGTGGAATCGACAACTGGCTGATGTTTGGCAATAATTTGAAGACCGATAAAAATGGCGTGCAGTCTTACCGCTATTTTAATCCTAATAATCGTCCTGATCCTGACGTGGACTATGCTTTCCAAACACTTGCCGTAAACCTGCGGGGCTTTATACAAAATGCAGCGAACGGAAATAATGCTACAGTTCTTAACAGTGAATTTCGCTTGCCGGTTTTCACAACATTTTTCAGTAAGCCGATTAACAATGCCTTGATACGGAATTTCCAGATCGTTCAATTTGTTGACTTAGGCTCAGCCTGGAATGGCAAGTATGATAAAATTGGGCGGCCGTCGCTCATCTATTCCGACCTTGCTGATCCAACAGTGCAGGTAAAAATTAAAGCACCGGGCATCGGTCCGTTTCTTGGAGGTTACGGATTTGGGGTCCGAAGTACTTTGCTCGGATATTTCCTGAAGTTCGATGCGGGATGGCCGATGAATGGCTTCTTCAAAGGAAAGCCGATCTATTATTTCAGTATGGGGCTTGATTTTTAGAACTGTCTTTTGCCGGCGACCTTCTCATGACCGCCCGGTTCATTAGAAATAGTCTTTACGGTAAAATAGAAAAGCGTGAAGAATACTGTTAACAATATTGTCATCCCCCAGGTACGAGTATGTGAAAATGGATCGAAAATATGGTTTAGTAATTCGAGGGACAGCCCAAATGGATGGAGCAAAATATCCTAGGTGTTCCAGCGGAGAAACCTGCCTATATAAATTCCCCAGGACGTCAGGAAGATTACAAGGATCATCAGCCTGAATGTTCCTCTCTTTTCGAATTTGGAAAGCAGAAATTTTTCAGCTTCGAATAATGAGCAAAAGCCCAATAATAATCCATTGATTGCAGCAGAGAAAACCAGAATAATATCCATCCAAAAAGGAATGCCTGCACGGGGCTCAAGGTGAACAAGATCCGTGAGGATGTAAAAAGCATTTGGAAAAAATACAAGCCAACCCGCGAACAGAAGGATTTGCAAGTAGGAATTTTTTTCGATCAAAAGCCTGTTACTAATAAAAATTGGTACAGCTGCCAACACAAGGTTCCAGGCAAGAAACCCATACATAAACGTGCCGGAGAAAGCTACACGGACACTGAGTAACAAAAGGGTAAAACAAACAGACAGGGCCAGTAGTTGGTTGCGATTAAGATTCATTAATTATTGATTTAGAAAGGAAATTACTTTGGGAATGAAAATTATGAGACCTACAACGGCGCTGAGGATGGCGACAAGCAGCACGGCACCGGCAGATACATCTTTGGTCACTTTTATTAACGGATCATATTCCGAAGCAACGGCATCAGATAAACTTTCGATGGCTGTGTTTATTATTTCCAGCCCGCTGACCAGCATAATACACATCAACACTGCCACCCATTCCGAAGCTGAAATCTGCAGAAGCAAACCCAGGGCACAGGCAGACAGGCTAACGGCAAGCTGTATCCGAAAATTTAATTCATGCTTCAGGCAATATAGAATCCCCCGGAAGGCATACCGCAATGATCTTACGAAATGAATAACCGATGTATTACGCAATGGCGGGTAAGAAATTTTGCTCCTGGTCACGTTGGCCATTTTTTGTTCTAGATAAAATAGATTCCAATAGCGGCAGCATCTTATTTAAGCCCTGCGTTTTGATAATAAAATTCCATAGCGGTTCAAATTTTTTCCATCCCCCGGCATAGGCAAAGTGTTTTATTTTATGCTTAAGTTCCTCATGTTGTAAGCTTGCCTTCGTAATGTTCCTCCAGGAATAGAATGATCTATACGCCCAGTCGTAGCCTTTTTTCAATTCTTCCGGTGTAATACCACGGGTTTCATACACTACCTGGCGTGTATCATACAAGTCCCATTTGTTATGAAGTATTCTTCCCTGTGTTTGCATTTCCTGAAAAAGACCTGTGCCAGGGTAAGGCGTTAGAATATGAAATGTAGAAGTAGTAATACCGTTTGCCACTGCCCAATCCACTGTACGTTTAAAAACATCTTTGTCGTCCTGGTCTAATCCAAACACGAAACTCCCATTGATCATGATGCCCAGTCCATGCAATCTTTGGATGGCTCGTTCATAATCCTTTCCCATGTTTTGTTTCTTATTTCCCTGCAAAAGATTGTGTTGGGAGAGCGTTTCAAAACCGATGAAGATGCTTCGTAAACCCGCTTCAGCAGCCTTTTCTATCAAGTCGCCCCGAAGGATAGCGTCTACGGTAGAAGCGCCCTGGAACACCCTTTTCATTCCTTTCATGCCGGAAAAAAGTGCTTCAGCAAATTTATGATTACCTAATAAATGATCGTCCAGGAAATACAGGTGACTACCGGGTAATCGATCTATTTCATCTAATACCGCGTCTACCTTTTGTGTGTAAAAAGATTTTCCACCTTCAAAAAAGGCATCCTTATAACAGAAATTACAATGATGCGGGCAGCCCCTGCTCACTACAATAGAATTGGGCACGAGGTATAAATGCCGCTTAATCAGGTCACGCCGAACGGGAGGAATTTGCTGGATAGACCTTTCTTTCGACATGTAAACGGCGACGTGTTGCTTACGCTTGTAATCATTTAAAAATCTCGGCCAGCATTCTTCAGCAGGTCCCAGGAAAATTACATCTGCATGGGGTTTTGCTTCCTCGGGCATGGAGGTCACATGCAGTCCGCCGAGACAAACAAAGCATCCCTTTGCACGATAGCGGTCCGCCAACTTATAAGCTCTAAAAGCATTTGTGATATACACCTGGATGACTACCAGGTCAGGTTGATCTTCCGTAACAAGTTCCTCCACATGTTCATCCGTCAAAGAAATTTCATCATCTGCATCGCAATAAGCCGCAAGCGTGGCCAGTCCTAATGGCGGGAAGAGGGAATATTTGATTGGGCGCCAGAAATTGCTTTTTGCTTCCGTCAGCGCAGGAAGGATCATTCTAATCTTCATATTCTTAAGTTTTAAAAGTACTTTGTATTTCAAAG
>JBBQSI010000221.1:0-6132 GCA_038213975.1 Chitinophagales bacterium | reverse complement strand
TCTCCACACCAGGTATCATTATATGGAATACCATATCGAAGCGAACCTGGTCATTGCCGGCACCCGTGCTACCATGGGCTACTGCGTCTGCGCCAATCTTCTTCACATGCTCTGCAATTTGCTGTGCCTGAATAAACCTTTCAGCGCTTACGCTTAAGGGGTAGGTATTATTCTTAAGAACATTACCGTAAACGAGATTTTTTAAAATGTTTTCGTAATAGCTGTAAGTCGCTTCTACAGAAGTGTGAGAAGCCACACCAAGTGAACGTGCATGCTCGCCTATCTGCTTCAATTCGTCCGCACCAAAACCACCCGTGTTTACAATGATGGAATGAACTTCGTAACCCAGTTCATTGGTAAAATATTTCACGCAGTAGGAAGTATCGAGCCCCCCGCTGAAACCTAAAACAACCTTTTTTGACATGACTAAAAGTTAAAGAAAAAGCTCAGAACTGATTTTCTTTTTTCAGTATGTCGAACGATATCCGTTCTCCTTTTTTGAAGGAAACGGAGCAGTCTGCTCTTTTTCATACGCATGAAGCGCTCGTAACTCTGGGAATTTTCCTGGAAAGCGGCAGCAGTTTCTGCTGGCTCGTAATGATCAGCCGGATCATAGAGCATGGCCGTACACATGCAATTTTTGCGCTCTTTACTCATCAGGATGTCATAATTGACGCAGCTTTTACAACCGGCCCAAAAGTTTTCATCGTCTGTGAGCTCGCTGTAGGTTACGGGCTCGTACCCGAGATCGCTGTTGATCTTCATGACGGCCAAACCAGTCGTAAGTCCAAAAATTTTGGCGTTGGGATATTTTTGGCGTGAAAGATCGAAGATCTCCCGTTTGATCTTTTTTGCAATGCCTGTTTTGCGAAATTCGGGCGCTACAACTAGTCCGCTGTTTGCGACAAAGCCCTCTTTACCCCAGGCCTCGATGTAACAGAAGCCTACCCAGTTTCCATCTTCGGTCAAGGCAATGACCGCCTTGCCTTCTTCCATCTTCTTTTGTAAGTATTCAGTCGAACGTTTTGCAATTCCTGTACCCCTGGCCTTAGCAGAATTTTCCATTTCCGAAGTGATCGTGTCGGCGTAAGTAAAATCAGCTGAAGTTGCAACCCGAACAATTATTTTTGATTGTTCCACTTTGCGTGTAGTTTAGATAAGAAAATTTTCTTTGATCGTCGTGGGGATTTTTTCACTGATAGGGGCAGCTGTAACTGCTCGGCCTATCAGCAACCAGGTCGGGGAGAAAATCGCAATGGGGATACCGCAGAGTATTCAACTCCAGCTACCGCTGCAGGTGAATTAGTGAATTCGCTATGTTGTACTGCATCTTTCATTGAAGAAATCGAGTGCAAATGTATAGGATTTTACTTTGAACTTACCAAAACGCATTTAAGAATTTGTTATTGTTTCTTCAGTTTCAAGTTTTACATACCGCAAAAGCTTGTCAGCTATTTCACGATCATTGCTCAATCGCGGCACCTTGTTTTGGCCACCAAGTTTGCCGATACTCTTCATAAAGCCGATAAATCCATTCTTTTTTATGGGGAGTATTTTGAGCGGCTGAAGAATATTGCCCCCGACCAGGTCATTGTAATAAATGTTCTTCTTTCGAAGATTATCATCTACCCTTTGAGCAAAACCTTCCAGGTCAGTTGGCGTGTTTTCAAATTCAATAAACCATTCATGGAAACTTTTCTCGCCACTACCGGAAACAAAAGGCGCTACCGTAAATTCATTCACCTGCGCACCCGTTTCTTTTGCCGCTTTCAATAAAGCTGCCTCTACTTCTTCTCCAATCACATGTTCGCCAAAAGCCGAAATATAATGTTTGATGCGGCCAGTCACTACAATCCTGTAGGGGTTGAGAGAAGTAAACTTCACGGTATCACCAAGATTGTAAGCCCACAAGCCAGCATTGCTACTAATGAGCATTACATAATTCTCATTCAGCTTCACATCTTTAAGTGTAAGCCTGGTTGGGAACTCATCGAATATTTCGGCCGCTGGCACGAATTCAAAAAATATTCCGCTGTCAGTGTTCAGCAAAAGACCGGGCTGTTTGTAATTATCCTGGAAGGCAAAAAATCCTTCGCTTGCAGGGAAAAGCTCTATGGTATCTATTTCCTTTCCGATAGACTCTATCAAACGGGATTTGTATGGCTCGTAGTTGACACCTCCCTGCACGAGCACACTGAAATTGGGAAAAATATCTTTGATTTTTTTGCCGGTTCGTTTCATCAGTTCGTCAAAATACATCTGCACCCATGGCGGAATACCACTGATCAGGGTCATGTCCTCGTCTACGGTTTCGTCGATTATCTTTTGCAACTTGGTTTCCCAATCGTCTATGCAATTAGTTTCGAAGCTGGGAAGTTGGTTGGAGCGCAGATATCTCGGGATGTGATGGTTAACGATACCGCTGAGTCTGCCGGTAGGAATATCACCGACTCTTTCTAGTTCCGGTGAGCCGCTGAGAAAAATCATTTTACCGGAAGCAAATTGAGAATTGCCCGACTGAGCCATATAACATAGTAGGGTGTTCCGCGCTGTATTTATATGATTAGGAATAGAATCCTTTGTAATGGGAATATATTTTACGCCACTTGTGGTACCGCTGGTTTTCGCGAGGTAGATCGGGCACCCTTTCCAAAGAACATTGTGCTTGCCTGCTTTTATTTTTTCTAGGTAAGGCTCAAAGTCTTCGTATTCACGAATCGGCACATGCTTGATAAAGTCTTTGTGTGTCTTTATTTTTTCGAAATGATGTTCCTTTCCAAATTCGGTCTTAAGGCCGGTCTTTATGAGTGTTTGAAAAATTGCCTCCTGGTCTGCAGGAGCAGTCATCATACTCTTGCGAATCTGCTTAAATATATATGTTGCAAAGGGTTTGGCGAAGAAAGACTTTACCTTCATCTTAAGGGTAAATAGTTAAGCTCCAAATTTACATCAATTGCGGTAAACGGTTCTGTTATGAGTCAGTTGCAATTGCATGCCCACTCCTTGTCCAGGTCAATGCAGGTGACGACAATTGTGGTCGCTCCATCCCGGGCCACGACAACGCGGAGATGCTGTTTCTCCTGGCTATAACCTTCATACGCATAGGTTGTATCTCCTTTCGCGCCAACACGACGACGTGAAGGATCTTCATGACCGTCTTGCAAAATTTCCTTTACTTCTTCTACAGTTACATGCCGGCAATCCATTCTGCATTTGGCATGCTTTGAATATACCAGCCCGGATATATCCACAAACTGGCCGGGAGCTGCTTCATTTCCCCTGTAGAATCTGTAGGTACTTACGAACAATATGATGAATGCAATAATTGCAACAACCAGCAGGCTATTGAATGATGAACGTTTTGCTGCCAAGTGTTTTTAAATTTTGTAATGACTAATTTTGCCGCTAATGTCGCAAACAAAATCAGTAGCGCTGCATACCCTGGGATGTAAATTAAATTACTCCGAAACATCTTCTATAGAAAGGATGTTGGAAGCCGAAGGGTTTGTGAAAAAACTATTTACCGACGTGGCTGACGTCTATGTCATTAACACCTGCTCCGTCACTGATAATGCTGATAAGGAATGCCGTCATCTCGTGCGGAAAATCCAACGTCGTTCTCCGGGGTCAGTAGTGGTGGTCACCGGATGTTATGCGCAGCTAAAGCCAAAGGAAATTGCAGAAATTGACGGGGTTGACCTGGTCCTGGGAGCAGCGGAAAAATTCCAGATTGCCCAACATCTCCGGGAAATTACAAAAGGAGATCCAACTAAAATTTGCAGTTGTGATATTGATGAGGTTTCGGGCTTTACTTCGACGTTTTCTCTAAACGCCCGCACAAGAACTTTTTTGAAAGTACAGGACGGATGCGACTATAATTGCTCCTTTTGTACGATACCAATGGCTCGTGGAAGAAGCCGGAGTACCGGTATTCAACATGTACTAGACGACATCAGGAAAATTTGTTCAACGGGAGTAAAAGAGATTGTGCTAACCGGCATCAACCTGGGTGATTTTGGGAAGGATGCTTTCGGAGAAAAAACAGGTGAAAATTTTTTAGCGTTATTGCAGGCGATTGAAAATTCAAATGGAGCTGAGCGGTATCGTATTTCATCTATAGAGCCCAATCTGCTGAGTGAAGAAATAATAAAGCTGGTAGCCGAAAGCAAAAAAATCATGCCCCACTTTCATATTCCACTGCAGAGTGGCAGCAACAAAATATTGGGCAGCATGCGCAGGCGCTATCGTCGTGAATTATATGCAGAAAGAGTGAACATGATCACCTCGCTGATACCGCATTGTGGCATTGGCGTAGACGTAATATCTGGCTTCCCCGGAGAAACCCCTGAAGACTTCCGGGAGACTTATGACTTGCTTGAAGCCCTTCCGGTTAGCTATTTTCATGTGTTCACTTATTCCGAGAGAGCGGACACCCATGCACTTACCCTAGCCCCTGTGGTGCCCGTGCATGAGCGAAATGACCGAACCCGGAAATTGCGCGGGCTCTCTTTGCAAAAGTCAGCGGAATTTTCTAACAGGTACGCTGGCGATATTCGACCAGTGCTGTTTGAACAAACAAACAAGAATGGAATAATGGAAGGTTATACTGATAATTACATTAAAGTAACGGCGTCGTTCAAGCCAGAATGGGAAAATGAGATCGTTGACTGGAAATTATAAGCGTTAGTTAGCCAGCAATTTTTCTACTTGTGCAATCAAGCAAACCTGGGCAGGATTAATTTTAATGCGGGCATCTGTGGAGCCGAACCATTCTCCCTTATCAACTTCCGGAAAACTTTTCATTTTCCCAGATCCAGGTGGCCATTCCATTTCAAACAAATTACTTTTTAAAGTAGCGGTATCAAAAGAAAAATGCAGCGCCCAGGCCACTATCTTTTTCCCGGCTTTTTGGGTTACTTCTTCCAATGAAATAAAATTACCCTCCGGGCTTATCCCTGTCTCTTCCAGGAACTCTCTTTTAGCCGCAGCGAGCGGATCTTCGTTTTCGAACTCGCCTTTGGGAATTGTCCATACTCCGGCGTCTTTCTTTCGCCAATAAGGCCCGCCCGGATGCACTAAAAAAAATTGTAGCCCGGGAGCCATTCTGTAGCACAGACTGCCGGCACTTGTTCTCTTCATGATAAGTAAATATAAGAGTGAAATGTATAAGCGGTTATATATGCATTAGGTATTAAATTCCCCAATTACAGAAAAGAGTATTACATGACTTCGGATATAGAATCAAATTTAGAAAAGAGACGCACCATGCCGCGGATACTGATAGCCCGCACAATGCTACATTATATCTCCACAGGAACCCAAAAGCGTTAACCTGATGCCTAACGTCATCTTATGGCCACCTGTTTTCATGATGGCATGGTATTTTATGTTATAAGGGTAAAATTATTAACCAAATAAAAATTAATACAAATGGCTAAGTCTAGTAACGCTAAAAAAAGCACTACGAACAGTAATTCGAAAACTGCAACAAACGCAGGGAAGGGTGCTGGCGATAGTATGCTTCAGGGATTTTTTATTGATGAACTTAAAGATATTTATTGGGCAGAAAAGCACTTGGTGAAGACGCTTCCTAAGATGCAAAAAGCTGCAACGTCAGAAAAATTGAAGAGTGCTTTCGGTGAGCACCTGGAAGTAACGAAAAAACAAGTAACACGACTTGAAGATGTTTTTTCTGCTTTAGGTAAAAAACCCCAGGCGAAGAAGTGTGAAGCTATGGCTGGCATTACAAAAGAAGGTGAAGACATCATCAGCGAAACCGAAAAAGGTACCAGCACGAGGGATGTAGGATTGATCCTCGCCGCTCAAAAAGTGGAGCATTATGAAATTGCCACCTATGGCGGCCTTTGCCAGTTGGCAACTACTTTGGGATTGAGCGATATTTCTAACAAGCTTGGCGAAACCTTAGATGAAGAGAAAGATGCAGATATGAGCCTCACAGAAATAGCGGAAAAAAGCATTAACTATCAGGCGGCTGAAGAAGTTGAATAATAAATAACTCTTGCAAACTCAAAAAGACCGGGAAATTTTCCCGGTTTTTTTATGAAAATTAGTTTCTTGTAACTTTTCCACGGAGACTCCGTATCACATACATCCAAACAATTAAAACAATTA
>JBBQSI010000220.1:0-6175 GCA_038213975.1 Chitinophagales bacterium | reverse complement strand
GTATTTCCGCTGTGGCAAGATGCTGGTGATGGTGGGAATCTGCATGTTGATGATGTTGTGCATGTAAGACACAACCAACTGAGCATATAAATAATGTTAGAAATGATCTCATTTTAAAGGTCTGTAATATTTTAGATTTCAGGTATAAATGATGCGCTTGTTAACTGTTCAATGCTCTAAAAATACCAAATATAAATACGCCCTTTTTGAAATGATAAGCTCCTCAAACATTTGCGGAAGCTTAGATAATTGAACTATAATACCTGCCAATTCTATGACATTTAGCCTGAGTAGTTGCATATAGTTTTACTGCAAAAGTTCTATTTACTCAAATGCAGGCATTTTAGCAGATCAGCCTGGTATTTGCCACCCGGAATTGATCGCCAGGAACTGCTAATGTTTGTAATTCCAAAGTCATTGCTATGTTATTTCAAAAAAAAATACGCGGTTGCCTAACTATTAAGTACCAAATTCTTTAGGTCGTGGGGGAACTACAGATCATAAAGACAGCCACCAAATACGACGCAGTGATTGTTGGTTCTGGCGCCGGAGGAGGCATGGCAGCTTATGTACTGGCAAAGGCTGGTCTGAAGATCTGTCTCATAGAGGCAGGGCCAATGTACGATCCTGCAATAAATTCATCCCAGTTAAAAAATCCATGGGAGTCCCCCAGGAGGGGAGCCAGTACGAAATTCCGGCCGTTTGGCGATTTCGATGGTTCGTTTTGGGGCTGGGAAATCGACGGTGAACCGTATACGAAAGCTGAGGGTACCCAATGGGATTGGTGGCGGGCGCGGATGGTCGGTGGCAGAACGAATCATTGGGGGAGAATTTCGTTGCGGTTCGGTCCCAAAGATTTCAAGCGGCGCAGCATCGACGGCTTGGGCGATGACTGGCCTATTGGCTACGAAGATGTAAAGCCTTACTACGACAAAATTGACAAACTGATCGGATTATTCGGCTCTTATGAAGGCTTGGAAAATGATCCTGACGGCTATTTTCAACCTCCTCCTAAACCAAGGCTGCACGAGCTGTTAATAAAAAATGGAGCAAGTAAGATCGGAATCCCGGTCATTCCCTCCCGAATGTCTATCCTCACGAAGCAAATCAATAAAGAGAGGGGATCATGCTTTTACTGCAATCAATGCTGGAGAAGCTGTAAAGCTTACGCAGATTTCTCTTCCTCGTCGGTTTTAGTAAAGCCCGCATTGAAGACCGGGAATGTAGACCTGATAACGAATGCCATGGCACGCGAGGTGACTACCGACCGGGATGGCAAAGCTACCGGCATATCCTATGTTGACAAACTTGACGGGCAGGAATACATGGTATCCGGTAAAATAGTTGTATTGGCCGCAAGCACTGCAGAAACCGCCCGATTGTTATTAAATTCAAAGTCGCCAAAGCATGCAAATGGATTGGCCAATTCAAGTGATGTAGTAGGGAAATATCTGCATGACTCCACAGGCGCCGCCATGCGGGGGATAGCACCTTCTTTGTTAGGCCGTAGCCGGTACAACGAAGATGGAGTAGGCGGATCTCATGTATATACACCCTGGTGGCTGGATAACAAAAAGCTGGATTTTCCAAGAGGATATCACATTGAGTACGGCGGCGGTATGACAATACCGATCTATGGATTTAATTGGGGTATTGAGAATTTGAACGGGAGATTCCCTGTGAACGGTACACAAAAAGATGCAGGCGGCTTTGGAAAGTCCCTGAAAGAGGATGTGCGGTATTTCTACGGTGCTCAAATTGGGATGGCCGGAAGAGGTGAAGCTGTTCCCCGGAAAGATAATTACTGCGAGATAGATCCGTCCGTAGTAGACAAGTGGGGTATCCCCGTGTTAAGATTCAACGTGAAGCATTCGGAGTATGAGATCAAGCAGGCTAAACACATGAAAGAAACATTTAAAGAAATTTTTCATAGCATGGGTGCCACAATTACCTGGGGACTGGAGGATGTGCACAACGACACTAATAATTGGGGACTTGATAATCCCGGGAATGTAATTCATGAAGCAGGCACAGTGAGAATGGGCAACAATCCGAAATCTTCTGCGCTGAACAGCTGGGCCCAGGCGCACGATTGTAAAAACCTTTTTTGCGTAGACGGGAGCCCGTTTGTATCTCAGGCAGATAAAAATATTACCTGGACAATTCTCGCCCTTTCTATGCGGACTTCTGAACATATTGTCGACGAACTGAAGAAACAAAATTTATAAATATTCCGCTGGTCTCGCGTATGATCGGAGTTAAGAATGGCGAAAAATTTAATCACAATAATACCCTCAAATTGAGCAGGCATGAAAAGACGTAAAGCATTAAAAGCGTTCATGTTGGCCACGACTTCTTCGGGGTTGTTGCTGAACGCTTGCACTGAAGTGGAAAAAAAATCCGCAGCTAAGACTGTGACGCCTGAAGCCGGGGCTGATCGGATGAAGGAGGAGATTGCCTACAATAAAAAGCTGCTGGAAGAGACTTTTTTCAACCCCCATGAAATGGAAACAATTGCCATACTAGCAGATATAATCATTCCCGCTGATGATGAAAGTGGAAGTGCCTCAGAGGCGAAAGTAGCTGCCTTTATAGAGTTTATGGCAAAAGACAGACCTGAGTACCAGGTACCTTTGAGAGGGGGTCTTCGATGGCTGGATCAGCTTTGCTTAAAAAAATTCGATACATCGTTCAAAGAGTCAGGGGCACAGCAACAGTTGGTTGTGATAAATTTGATTGCATATCCTCAAAAGGCGCTCAAAGAGCATCAACAGGGCAGTGCTTTTTTTTCCTTGCTTCGAAACTTAACGATCACCGGCTTTTATACTACAGAAATCGGTTTCAGTGATTTGGGATTTAAGGGCAATGTTCCCAATCTTTGGAACGGCGTGCCCGAAGATGTACTCAAAAAACATGGGCTAAGCTACACGGACAAAGAATTGAAAGAATGTATTAATCACGATAACATCTAATCTTATGAAAACAGGTAGTCAACATGTCCTGCCCCGACCTATTGTGCAAATTTCACTCGACCTGATGGATATTGATGAAGCGCTGGAAACCGCTGCAATGGCTCTAAAGGCAGGCGTTGACTGGCTCGAAGCCGGCACCCCGCTTCTACTTGCAGAGGGGCTACACGGCGTGAGAAAATTGCGTAAGGCTTTCCCAGGCGTGCCGATAGTGGCTGATCTGAAGACGATGGACGGTGGCTTCCTGGAAACAGAAATGATGGCTCGTGCCGGAGCTACTCATGTAGTTGTTATGGCCCGTGCACATGAAGAAACCATAAAGTGTGCAGTGAAAGCTGGTAAAAAATTTGGAGTGAAAATTATGGGTGACAATCTTGGGTGCGAAAATAAAGTGGAAGCTTCGCGATGGCTGGAAGAAATGGGCTGCGACTACGTAGTGCATCATATCGGTTACGACGAAAGAAGAGGAATCGCTGCGAGAGGTGAACGCATGCCGAGTCCAATGGACGAATTGAAGGAAATTGTAAACGCAGTGAAGATTCCAGTGCAGGCAGTGGGCGGACTTACCCTGGAACAAGCGATGCTCTGCCCGGAATATGGTGCGCCGTTAGTTGTACTTGGCGCGCCGCTGACTATCGATGGAGATAACTTTAAAACAGCGGCTGGAGACCTGGAAGCCGTGTTGCGGATGATCTGTCAAAAAGTACATGCCTATGAGTTGAATGATTGTTAACTCTGTTTCATTCCTCAGAATCCGACCGGGAATTAAAGTTTTAAAAAATGAAAAATGAAATCAGCTGCTGTTGTTAATTATGCTCCTCAAAAAGGAGCTGTTGAATTAAGGGAAATAGACAAACCTGTATTCGGAGACGAAGATGTGTTGCTGGAAGTAAAAAACATTGGCGTGTGCGGCAGCGATCTGCATCAATGGACTGCCGACCATAGCTGGCCTGTAAATTATCCTGTTGTGCTGGGTCATGAATTTTGCGGGGTGATTGCTGAAACCGGAAGTCGCGTAAAGGCGTGGAAACCCGGAGATCGTGTAGTGAGCGAGACTGCGGCAGTTATTGATTTGAACAACCCGATGTCGCGAGTAGGCCTTTACAATCTTGATCCGAACCGGAAAGGTTTTGGTTATGGAGTAAATGGCGCTATGACACGATATGTATGTGTGCCTGCCCGTTGCCTGCACAAAATTCCCGACACTCTGCCCTTCAATGAAGCATGTCTTACAGAACCATGCTGTGTTGCTTATGCAGCAGTGGTTGAACATAGTCACCTGAAGCCCGGAGATCGTGTTATCATTTTGGGGCCCGGAACCATTGGCCTGCTGTGTGCAGTCATGGCCAGGCTATGCGGTGCCGAAGTCGCTGTAGTTGGTTTAGAGCATGATGCGAATCGTTTAAAGATTGCAAAGCAATATGGATGTACCGGAATAATCGGCGATGCATCTTCGTGGGCTAACGAGCGGGATGGACTCGGTGCAGATTGTGTAGTAGATGCTGCGGGAACAAGCGTAACGCTGCAAATTGCTATAAGGCTTGTAAGACCAAACGGACAAATCACCAAGGTGGGATGGGGCCCGCAACCTTTAAATTATAACCTCGACTCAATGGTACAAAAGGGTATCAGGATACAAGGGAGCTTCAGTCATAACTGGCCGATGTGGGAGCGGGTAATTGCTTTACTTGCAAGCGGGCAGTTAAATGTGAAACCCCTTATCGGCGGCGAGTGGCCCATCACTCAATGGAAAGAGGCTTTTGAAAAAATGCATACCGGGGAAATAGTAAAAAGCGTACTTCAAGCAGTTTAGTATGAGATTAAAAAATAAAGTAATCATTGTTACAGGAAGTTGTACCGGCATCGGAAAAGCCATTGCGCTGAAATGTGCCGGTGAAGGAGCTTCTGTGATCATACATGGACTTGAAGATGATCTTGGAAGAGAAGTGGTTGCTGAGTTGGGAGATGAAAGAACTGCTTTAGTGATTGAAGATATTACGAATGAAGATGCACCGCAACGGTTAGTTGACATCGCCATAAAAATGTTTGGCAAGCTGGACGCTGTAGTGAATAATGCAGCAATGGTAACATCTTCAAACATTCAAACTACTGACCTCAAGTTCTTCAGAAAAGTTTTGGAAGTGAACACCATCGCTCCCTTTGCGCTGATACAAGCGGCCTTGCCTCACCTCAGTAAACAAAAAGGATGCGTGTTGAATATTGGTTCTGTCAATGCTTATTGTGGAGAGCCAAACTTATTAGCCTACAGTATTTCAAAAGGCGCATTGATGACCATGACCCGCAATCTGGGAGATACTCTTTTTCGCGAACAGGCAGTAAGAGTAAATCAAATTAATCCCGGATGGGTACTTACGGAAAATGAAATGAAACGCAAAAAAGAACAGGGGCTTTCAGAGGACTGGTATAAAGATATTCCCGACGTATATGCTCCCTCAGGAAGAATTTTATGGCCGGCCGAAATCGCCACCGCTGCTATTTACTGGCTTGCCGATGAGAGTGGCCCTGTGAGCGGGCAGGTGGTGGAGATCGAGCAACATCCCTTCATTGGAAGAAATCCACCCAAGGATAACAACACACTTAAAAACTGATCGATAAAAAAGAAATTTTGCGAATGCCGAAATTAGCAGTTTTCCCCAAAGCCTTTATCAATGCGTTGTGTAAAGATGGAACGATGAAAGTTTCAGAATGGATAGAGTTGGCATCAACGTTAGATGTGGAAGGATTGGAATGGTATGCAGGATTTTTAGAAATGAAGGACAAAAAAAATTGGTCTCTTTTTAGAAAGCAAGTTGAAGCAAAGGGAAAAGTGATTCCTATGTTGTGCTGCTCCCCGGATTTTACGCATCCGGATGCTGATTTCCGGGCAAGAGAAATTAAAAAGCAGAAAGAGTGGATTGACATGACTCACATTCTTGGAGGCTCTTACTGCCGGGTGCTCTCAGGACAGAAAAGGCCGGAGCTTTCCAATGAAGAGGGCATCAGGCTTGCAGCATCTTGCATTGAAGAATGCTTGCCTTATGCAAAAGATCGTGCGATCACACTCATTTTAGAAAATCATTATAAAGATGACTTTTGGGAGTACCCCGAATTTGCACAAAAAAAAGAAGTGTTTTGCGATTTGGTTGCAAGCATTCATCATCCAAACTTTGGAGTGAACTATGACCCCAGCAATGCCTTTCTCGCCG
>JBBQSI010000219.1:0-6178 GCA_038213975.1 Chitinophagales bacterium | reverse complement strand
CCGGGAGGTAAGAATTTCATAGTCATTCAGACGTGCTTCACGTTTAAAAAACGATCCCGGGATTCTACCTGCTGAGGCAAATTTCTCCTGGTAATCGACGATCAATGGGAAAAATGACTGTCCTTCCCTGGGCTCTTTATTAGCAACTACCGTGGCTAATATTACGCAATCGCCCAGGCGAACTGTAACTGCACCGTCCGCTTGCCTTGCAAGTTTTCCGGTTTCAATTGTAACCATCCTTCCTTCGCCAATGTCAAATGTTACCGATACTGGATTGGGTGTCATATACAATATTCTTTATGATAGTAAAAAAGTAATCCCAACCGTAGATCGCAGTTGGGAGTAATAAATAGTCATTTAAAATGGGATTATTTACGGAGGCCTAACTTTTCGATCAAGGCCCTGTAGCCATTCAGGTTATGCTTGCTGAGGTAGCTAAGCAAACTTTTTCTTTTACCAACCATCTGCATAAGACCTCTTTGAGAACTGAAGTCTTTTTTGTTATCCTTTAGATGAGAAGATATGTGATTAATTTTGGTAGTTAGGAGTGCAACTTGCCCTTCAATAGAACCGGTGTTCTCAGCTTTGCCGCCGAATTCTGTAAAAATTGTTGCCTTTTTTTCAGCTGTTAAATAAGACATTCTAAGTTTTAAATTTATAATTGGCTGCGAAGTTAATAATTAAATTTGATTTGAATGTTTCCCATCATGCCAAATCTGTTAAGTTTCAGCCTGCCCACTGAGCCAACGATAGTTCAACGTGTAAAGCGCAATGAATACCAGCCCAATAAATGCCCCGGAAACCGCAATGCCCCCGGCCAGCAAAGTTGGTCCATAAACGATAAATGGCGCCAGCAACAACACCCCTGTTCCGGCAATGTAAATGTAATATCCGGCCTTTCTGCCTTTCCACATTAGCCACGCGCCAAGCAAGGTAATGATCCCCGAAAGCATATTACCGGCAGCAGAAAAACGGATAGCACGACTGTCGAACTTGGAAACAATATTGGTATAAAATTTTTTTCCAAAAGCAGATTTTTTCAGTCTACCGGCAGCAATGGCCATGGAGTCGGTGGCGCTTTTAGGCTGTTCAGTTCCGGAAATTAAGCCGGCGGTTCTGTCAGCCGTATAGTAAATATAGCCCGCGGTAGCTATCGTCCAAACACTGCCAATAAAAGACAAAACACAAAGCACGGTAAGAAGCGAAGGGCGGGGTTCGCGGTAAATTTCGCCTGCTTCAAGAAAACTGGAATCGTTCATGCGAGAGCCTTGAAATTATTAAAATTATATTTGAAACTCGATGAAGATCTGCTTCACTGTTACAAATGATCTCAGCTTCGACCAGCGCATGATTCGCATTGCGTCTTCATTAGCCAAAGCCGGGCACGATGTGACCGTTGTTGGCAGACGGCTTTCAGGATCAAACGATCTGGCGCAGCAGTCTTTTCAACAAAATCGACTTCGCTGTGTTTTTAAAAGCGGCAAACGCTTTTATACTGAATACAACCTTCGACTTTTCCTTTTCCTCCTTTCAAAAAAATATGATTGTTTATGCGCCATAGACCTGGATACCATTATGCCGGTACTTTTTGTCTCCAAACTCAGGCGGGTAATGCGGGTTTATGATGCCCACGAGCTTTTTTGTGAGATGCAGGAAATCGTTACACGACCTACAGTTTACCGCACCTGGAAAAAAATTGAAAAATACAGTGTACCTCAATTTTATAACGGGTACACAGTGAATAAACCGATCGCCGACGAATTTAATATAATGTACAAAAGGCACTATGAAGTGATCAGGAATCTGCCGGTGCTTTCAAACCTGGAATTTACCCAGAAGATAGAAAAGATCATTATATACCAGGGTGCCGTAAACGAAGGGAGGAGTTTTGAGACACTGATACCTGCAATGAAATTTGTAAATGCTGCGCTTTGGATTTTCGGAAAAGGAAATCACCTGCACGAGGCGATAAAGTTGCGGGATGAACTGGGGCTCGAAGAAAAAGTTTTTTTCAAAGGAATGGCTTTGCCCGATGAACTGAAGCTTCTCACACGGGAAGCGAAGATTGGGATCACGCTTTTTGAACGTAAAGGGTTAAGCAATTATCTCTCGCTGGCCAATCGCTTCTTTGACTACATCGAAGCAGGCACGCCGCAGGTGTGCGTAAACTTTCCGGCATATGCAGAAATCAATGCGCGCTTCGAAGTGGCTGTACTCATCGATGATCTTTCTCCGGCTACTATCAGTGAAAAATTGTCGATGCTGCTGAACGATCATGTTCTTTACGATCGCTTACGCCAAAATTGCCTTGCGGCGAGAGAATTTTACAATTGGCAGGTTGAGGAAAAAAAATTATTGCAGTTTTACGATCGGCTAAGCATCAAAAAAAACGCGAACATTGGCGGATAAAAAACTTCACATAGTGTGTCATGAAGTGCCGTACCCAACCGACTATGGCGGAGTTACTGATCTTTATTTTAAGATTAAAAGTCTGGCCAGCCTCGGCGTAAAAATTATCCTGCATTGTTTTCAACATAATCGCACAGAACAACCGCATTTGCTGGATTATTGTGAAGAAGTATTTTACTACAAACGCATCCCAAAACTTTTCTCCTTTTCTTTACGTTTGCCCTATATCGTTAGTTGCCGGCGTTCTGCTGAGCTTCAAAAGAGATTGCTGTCAGACGATCTCCCGGTTTTGCTGGAAGGTATTCATTGCACCTATTTGTTACATGCCGGTTTACTTGCCCGCAAAAAAGTATTTGTGCGCCTTCACAATGTGGAGTGGGTTTACTATTCCGAACTGGCACTGGATGAGAAAGTTTTTTGGAAGAAATGGTATTACAACCTGGAAAGCAAGCTGCTTCAGCGTTATGAGAAATCTATTGCGAATAAGGCCACTTTCCTCGCCGTTGCCCCCGGGGATGCAATGCATTACCAAAACGAATTTAATGCCCGGCATATTTATTATTTGCCGGTATTCCTTCCATATGAAAAAATAAAATCTGAAGTTGGCACCGGTGCCTTTTGTTTGTATCATGGGAACCTTGCGGTGAATGAAAATGAGCAAGCTGCCTTGTGGTTGATCAGGCATGTTTCGGAAAAGTTGTCCATTCCGCTCGTGATTGCAGGAAAGAAACCATCTTTTCGGCTAAAGGAAGCGGTGTCGGGAAATGACAATACCTGCCTGGAAGAAAATTTATCCCGGCAAAACATGGAGGATTTATTAAGAAAGGCACATATTCACGTCTTGCCGGCATTCAACAGGACTGGTATTAAATTAAAAATATTGCACGGACTTTTTCAAGGGAGGTTTGTGATTACCAATAAGGGGGGAGTGTCAGGTACAACGTTGGCAAAATATTGCAGCGTTTGCTATTCTCCCGAAGAATATGGCAGACGTGTGCTACAATTAATGGACAAAATATTTACCCGGGAAGACATCGCTGAGAGGAATGATCTGCTGGAAGAATTCAGTACCGAAAAAAATGTGCGAAAGCTTATGCAAATGATATGGTAGCGTTGTCAAATACTTTACCATTTTCAGTTTTAATGGTACGGGCAGGGAACTTTTTAATAACCTGGTAATCGTGCGTTGCCATCACGATAGCCGTGCCATAGTCGCGGCTGATATGAAAGAGTAACTGCATAATCTCATCAGAAGTTTCCGGATCAAGATTCCCTGTAGGTTCATCCGCGAGAAAAAGGCGGGGGGAATTCAGCAGGGCCCGTGCAACATCCACCCTTTGTTGCTCACCTCCACTCAACTCAAAAGGCATTTTAAAACCTTTTGTTTTAAGACCTACTTTTTCCAAAACATCGCCAATCTTTTCATCCATTAACTTAAGGTCTTTCCAGCCAGTGGCCTTTAACACAAACTTCAGGTTTTCATTCACGTTTCTATCCGTCAATAACTGGAAGTCCTGGAAGACCACTCCAAGATTACGACGCAGGTAAGGCACTTTCTTCCAATCCAGGGACGCGAGATCGTAACCTACAACTTTCCCCTCGCCTTCACGCAAACCAAGATCGCCATAGAGCGTTTTAAGCAGACTCGATTTGCCGGTACCCGTTTTTCCCACCAAGTACACAAACTCCCCCTTCTTTATCTGGATGTTTACATTTTCCAGGATAAGAGAATCACCCTGGTAGATATGGGCATTCCGCAATTCAATTATTTCATCAGCCATGTCACAACTCTTAAAACGTAAATGTTTTGAGACTCATTCCGAAAGTCAGTCGCAAAGTTAAACGTATAATTATTTATTCCCTTAAAATACAAGAGACAAACGCCTACAAAACAATAAAACTAAAGAAATAGTTGTTAAACTAAATAATTAGTTTAGTTTTGTTTTTAGAAAGAATTTAAAAAGCAAATGAAGACATTAACGAAAGCCGAAGAGCAAATAATGCAGGTGATCTGGAAACTTGAGAAAGCCTTCCTGCGGCAAATAATTGATGAGCTTCCGAATCCAAAACCTCATCAGAATACCGTGGCGACTGTGCTAAAAATTCTTATGGAGAAAAAGTTTGTCGGCATCAATGTATATGGACGAAGCCATCAATATTATCCCCTGGTAAATAAAGATGTCTACTCCAAAGGCACGATGCGTTCGTTCGTTAAAAAATATTTTGATGGTTCATTTACAAGTGCCGTCTCCACCATGGTAAAAGAAAACAACGTAAGCATTGAAGACCTGGAAATACTACTCAAACAATTGAAAAAAGAAAATAAGTAGCCATGATGACATTTACCCTGTATCTCCTAAAGGTGATGATATGCTCTGGTATTTTGTTCGCTTACTATCACCTTGCACTTCGAAACAAGATCTTCCATAAATGGAACCGGTTTTATTTACTCGCATCAGTCATCATCTCCCTGATGTTGCCGGTAATGAAAATTAATGTTTGGAGGGATGCGATCCGCGAAAAGGGTACCGTGGTGCAAATGCTGGAAACAATCACGACCGGCGATGAAATTATTATCGAATATGGCAACAGAACGCTTGTACAGACGATTTCAGAAAATCTCGTGATGCTTTTATATACAGCTGTATCCGTGATGCTTGTTTCGCTTTTTATTATCTCATTGCTACGGATTTTGAAATTAAAAAAATCTGCAAAAGAAAAAATTCTTGAAGGCATTCACTTTGTTCCCACGGAAGCAAATGGCACACCGTTCTCTTTTTTCAATTACATCTTTTGGAACAACAAAATTGATTTGCATAGCGCCCAGGGGCAGCGCATACTCAATCATGAACTGGTACATGTGAGGGAACAACATTCTTCGGACAAATTATTTATGACGGTCGTATTGTTCTTTTTTTGGATCAATCCATTTTTCTGGCTGATGCGGAAGGAACTCAATATGATCCATGAATTCCTCGCAGATAAAAAAGCGCTTGACTCCGGGGATGTAAAAATGTTTGCGGAAATGATCCTGCAAACCGTCTATCCCGCGCAAAGATTTTCTATAACAAACAATTTATCCCATTCACCTATAAAACGAAGACTCGCCATGCTCACAAAAAATAAAAATCCGAGCCTTAGCTATGTCAGCAGGTTGCTTGTTTTACCTCTTGCTGCCCTACTCTTATTTGCTTTTGCTTTGAAAATGGAAAAAGCCTCCGGACCGGTATATAAAGGAAAAACGATCAATGTAATTATCGATCCGGGGCACGGTGGAAATGATGCAGGGGCGATGAAAGAGAATGTCCGGGAAAAGGATATTGTGTTGGCGATAGCCAGGAAAATAAAAGCATTAAATACAAATCCTAAAATCAACATCGTATTGACGCGTGAAAGTGATAATACCGTAGCTGTAAGGGAAAGGCCTGAAATCGCAAAATCTCAGTATGGTGATGTGTTTATCTCTTTGCACGTGGATGCCGAGACCATCCCGAACGCTCACAGCGGCGTGCAGGTTATTATCCCAAAGAATGAAAACGAATATTTGGGGGAAAGCAAATTATTAGGCTCCGCAGTTCTAAATGCCTTTCAACAACAGGAAGGGTTAGCCGTCAATAATGCATTGGTGCAACAGGAAACCGGTATATGGGTACTAAAAGCGAATACTTTCCCGGCCATCCTCATCGAAACAGGTTTTTTGACCAGTGATCATGATTTTGCTTTTGTCACTGACGATGCAAATCAAAACATTATTGCCAGGACCTTACTG
>JBBQSI010000218.1:0-6186 GCA_038213975.1 Chitinophagales bacterium | reverse complement strand
CGGACAAAATTGTGATGCTGGTGACCTATAGCGAGCCCGGCCTCAGAGGCGATACTGCCACAAGAACACTCAAGCCTGCTACTGTAGAAACGGGAGCCACCGTCAACGTTCCTTTGTTTGTAAATGAAGGAGAATTGATCCGGGTGAATACGAAAACAGGAGAATATGTAGAGCGGGTTAAGGAATAATCTGCTTTTGCCGAAAGAGCTGATTCACCAGTTTTTGAAGGAAAATCGCTGGAAATTGATTGGTTTTTCCGAAAAAATGACACAAAACCTCCCCTTTTTTATTTTTTTGAAAATCCTGTTTGATAAATCATTCCCTATCTTAGCTTTCCGTTTCCTGTAAGCATAAACTCAATAAATTCTTTATGGATATAAAACAAATCCAGGAGCTTGTAAAGCTGGTCAACAAAAGCAATATCGGCGAACTGAAAATAGAGCAGGAAGATTTTAAAATTACCATAAGGCAGAAACAAGATGGTCCTCAACAGGTAACATATGCCCAGCCGCAGGCGATCATGCAATCACCGGCTATGGCGCAACCGGCATTACCGGCAAACGCTCTGGCTACAGATAAAGGAGAAGCTGCCGAGGCAGCAAAAGCAGACAACACCATCATGATCAAGAGCCCGATGATCGGGACTTTTTACCGCCAGGCGGGCCCGGATAAGCCAATTTTTATTAGCGTGGGCGATGACGTGCGGCCAGGCCATGTAGTCTGCATCATAGAAGCGATGAAGCTTTTCAACGAAATTGAAAGTGAAGTATCCGGTAAGATTGTAAAAGTGCTGGTAGAGGATGCGAGTCCGGTAGAGTTTGACCAACCCCTCTTTTTAGTAGAGCCTGCCTAATACGCTTATTTGCAGATAAGCAAATCCAACCAATATGTTTAAGAAAATACTGATCGCCAATAGGGGTGAAATCGCATTACGCATCATCAGGACGTGTAAAGAGATGGGCATTCGGACTGTGGCAGTGTATTCCACCTCTGACAAAGACAGTCTCCACGTGAAGTTTGCCGACGAAGCAGTATGTATCGGCAAGCCTGCAAGTGCAGACAGCTATCTGAATATCCCCCACATCATGGCTGCGGTAGAAATTACCAATGCTGACGCCATACATCCGGGCTACGGTTTCCTTGCTGAAAATTCCAAGTTTGCACAGATCTGTACGGATCATAAGATCAAGTTCATCGGGCCAACGCCGGAGATGATCAACCAGATGGGAGATAAGGTCACAGCAAAAGAAACGATGATAAAGGCCGGCGTGCCCGTAGTGCCCGGTGGACAGGGTTTATTGGCAAATGTGGACGATGCTAAGAAACAGGCGGAGCAGGTAGGCTATCCCGTTATCCTGAAGGCTACTGCCGGTGGCGGGGGAAAAGGCATGCGTGTTGTGTGGTCGGAAGGAGAGATCGGGCGTGCTTTTAATAATGCAAAGGCGGAGGCGCTTGCCTCTTTTAAGAACGACGGCATATACATGGAGAAATTCGTGGAAGAGCCGCGTCATATCGAAATACAAATTGCCGGCGACCAATTTGGAAATGTCTGCCACCTTAGTGAGCGTGATTGCTCTATCCAACGTCGTCATCAAAAACTTGTCGAGGAATCGCCTTCGCCTTTTCTTACGGAAGAGGTACGGGAGCGCATGGGAGATGCAGCCATCAAAGCAGCTTCCGCCATCAATTACGAGAGTGTCGGCACCATAGAATTCCTCGTGGATAAGCATAGCAATTTCTACTTCATGGAGATGAATACCCGCATCCAGGTAGAACATTGTGTGACCGAAGAAGTGGTGAATTTTGACCTGATAAAAGAACAAATAAAGATCGCTTTCGGAGAAAAAATATCAGGCCGTAACTACTACCCGCAAATGCACGCGATTGAATGCCGCATAAATGCAGAAGACCCTTACAATGATTTCCGGCCTTCTCCGGGAAAGATAACGGTACTGCACCAGCCGGGAGGACACGGCGTGCGTGTAGACAGCCACGTTTATGCAGGCTATGTGATTCCGCCGTATTATGATAGTATGATAGGCAAACTCATTGCCGTGGCACAAACCCGCAATGAAGCTATTGATACCATGAGTCGCGCCTTAAGTGAGTACGTGATTGAAGGCATACATACTACTATTCCATTCCACCAGCAATTGATGATGGATGAAAGTTTTCGCAAGGGAAATTTTACGACCAATTTCCTGGATTCTTTTAAAATGAAATAGCTAATATTTATGGTAACCCTTGCCGGTAGTAAATAGTATAGTTGGCTAAATAAGCTCTTTTAACCTGGCGACAACACTATCCGCTTCATCCCGCGTGTTATGCTTTGAAAAAGAAAAACGCACCGTTATATAGTTTGGATTGTTGTTAATGGCTCTTATTACGTGGCTGCCTGCATCGGCCCCGGAAGCACAAGCGCTCCCCCCACTGGCGCAGATGTTATTTATATCAAGATTAAAAAGCAACATTTCAGATTTTTCAGTTTTTGGAAATGCGACACTTAATACGGTATACAGGCTTGCTCCACCAGGGTCTCCATTGAAATAAACAGCAGGTATTTCTTTTTTTAGCGCCTGCATCATGTAATCCCTGACGCCTGCTATATAATTACTGTCTCTTTCAAGATCCTGCATTGCAACCTCAAGGGCTTTGGCAAAACCAACGATACCATAGATGTTCTCAGTTCCTGCCCGCATGTTTCGTTCCTGGCTGCCGCCCTTTATAAAGGGTTTTATTTTTACATTTTCATTGATGTATAAAATACCAGTCCCCTTGGGCCCATGAAATTTATGGCCGGCCCCGGTAATAAAATGGACGCCCAGTTGTCTCAGGTTAAAAGGATAATGTCCAACTGTCTGCACAGTATCCGAATGAAAAATAGCATTGTACTTTTTACAAATATTTCCCAAAGCTTCTATGTCCGTGATATTTCCTGTCTCATTATTTGCATGCATGAGCGAAACGAGCGTTTTCTTTGTGGATGCAGCAAGTTTCTTTTCCAGGTCAGCCAGGTCTACATGACCACTTGGCAAAATGCTGACGTAATCGACCGTAACGAAGCCAGCCTGCTGGTAATATTCCACGGTGTGGAGCGTGGCATGGTGCTCAATTTCCGATGTGATAATATGCTTGCATTGCAGATCATTGATGGCAGCGTTGATAGCAGTATTTGTACTTTCCGTACCTCCGCTGGTAAAAAATATTTCCGAAGGATGCGCCTGTAAGATTTTCGCGACAGACTTTCTAGCATTTTCAACAGCCATCCTGGTTTCCCGGCCATAAGAGTAGATGGAAGACGGATTGCCAAATTTTTCTGTGAGATAAGGCATCATGGCCTGCAGTACTTCTTCATCCAGTGCAGTCGTAGCGGCATTATCCAGGTATATTCTTTCTTTCATATTCTCAAGTCAATACGGGAAGTGGTCCCGCAAACGAGGTGCAAAATTATTAAAAAGAAAGGGGAGGTAGGTAGGTGCTAAATGGCTTCGTGGATATCCTGCATGATCTTTTTGGCAATATTCTGCGCTGTTGTTTCAAAACTGCTTTCAGAGTAGATGCGAATAATTGGCTCGGTATTGCTGGTTCGCAGGTGCACCCAATCTTTATCAAACTCTATCTTGAGGCCATCTTCTGTATTTACAGGGTTGTTTTTGTACTTTTCTTTTATTTTGTTGAATACCGCTTTCACATCTACATTCTTTTCCAGGGAAATTTTATTTTTTGAGATAAAATAATCCGGGAACGAACCGCGGAATTGTTTGATGCTCTTTCGTGATTGTGCGAGGTGTGTCAGGAACAAGCCAATGCCGATAAGGGCATCCCGGCCATAATGGAAATCGGGGACTATAATGCCTCCATTCCCTTCGCCGCCAATTACTGCACTTACATCTTTCATCTTCTGCACCACATTCACTTCACCAACGGCTGAAGGATGATATTCACCTCCATGCTTTTGCGTAACTTCCTTCAGCGCTTTGGTAGAGGACATATTGCTCACAGAATTACCTTTTCGCTGGCTGAGGACATAGTCAGCTACAGCAACCAGCGTATATTCTTCCCCGAACATACTGCCGTCTTCGCAAACAAAACACAACCGGTCTACGTCAGGATCTACCGCTATTCCCAGCGAAGCATTTTGTTTCCGTACTTCGGTACTGAGGGTCGACAAGTGTTCCGGGAGCGGTTCGGGATTGTGTTCGAATTTTCCGTTTATCACGTCATTGATCACGATAACTTCTTTCACTCCTAGCTCTTTCAGCAATGCCGGTACATACCTGGAGCCGGAGCTGTTGATGCCATCTACAACTATTTTGAATTTTGCGTTTTTAATTGCCGCTATATTGATCAAAGGGTAACTAACTACCATGCTTATGTGCTTTTGCATGTAGGTCTTATCTGCCAGGTAAGTGCCCAGCTTTTCAACCGTAGCAAAGACAAGTTCTTCTGAGTCAGCAAATTTTAAAATTTTCTCTCCGGCTTCAGCGTTTAAGAACTCTCCATCGCTGTTGAGTAATTTCAAAGCATTCCATTCCTTTGGATTGTGGCTGGCAGTAAGAATGATGCCCCCGGCGGCGTCTTCTTCCTTCACCGCAATCTCTACGGTAGGTGTTGTAGTCACGCCGAGATCGATGACGTTGATGCCGCAGGACATGAGCGTACTTGCGCAAAGATTACTCACTATCTCTCCGCTCATCCGGCCGTCACGTCCAATAATTACTTTATTTTTTGAAGATTGAGTGGCTACCCAGGTAGCATAGGCAGCGGTGTATTTGACGATTTCGAGAGGTGATAGATTATTTCCCTGTTTACCCCCAATGGTACCCCTGATACCGGAAATGCTTTTGATAAGTGCCAAAATTTTTTACTTGGTTATCCGTGCAAATTAATTAAAAAAATCCGTAGGTAATTTTAATGATAAGCTCTGAAAGTTGCAAATTCCCGGCGATTATAATTGCGAAAAAGATTCCGCTTGAAAGGTAGTAAAGAGAATAGACTTTACATTTGCCACCAATGTTTCCGGATGACTGAAAGAACTTCATGGTTTAAAAATTGGTTCAATTCCCCATACTATCACCAGTTGTATTTTAAGCGGGATGAAGAGGAGGCTGCGGCTTTTATTAATAAGCTGCTTCAACACTTGAATCCACCGGCTGACGCATATATGCTGGACATTGCCTGCGGAAAAGGCCGGCACTCCCGCCTCCTCGCTTCCAAAGGATTTAACGTTACCGGCATTGACCTTTCTCCTGATAGCATCAAAGCCGCAAAGGCGTATGAAACAGAAACATTACAGTTTTTTGTGCATGATATGCGTTTGCCATTCTGGATGAATTTTTTTGATTTTGCATTTAATTTTTTTACAAGCTTCGGTTACTTCAGTACCCGCCGCGAACACGATAATGCAATAAGAACCGTCTCACAATCTTTAAAGGACGATGGCTTACTCGTAATTGATTATCTCAATGTTCACTATGCCGAAGACCATTTAGTGCACAAGTCGGAAGTAGAAATAGATGGTGTAAACTATTTTTTGACCAAGTGGTTTGATGAAACGCACTTTTATAAAAAAATCGTTGTAGAAGATGACCGGCTCGATAAGCCAATCGAGCACATGGAAAAGGTTGCAAAATTTTCTCTCGGTGATTTCACGGACATGCTTTCTTTTCAAAAACTTCAGATTACGGAAGTCTTCGGAGATTATAATTTTTCCGATTACCACCTGCACAATTCTCCCAGGCTGATCATTATCGCCAGGAAAGATACCCGCTGATTCTTCGGGTATTCGATAACGTTAGTTTAGTTTTTATGATTGTTTTTCAACAGGTATTTTGAGGTTTCGTATATACCCAAGGCGAGTGATTTCAAATAAGCTTTTGTTGCCGACACCTCGGGCGTAAGTTTAAGCGGGTCGTCGTTGAGTGCTGAGCGAAAGTCTTCGTTATTTGTCACCAGGTTGTATATAAGCACATAATCGTCTGAAACGAGGCCAACCTCGCGGGAATTGTAGTCATAGATAAAGGCAGCATGTAAGTTTCCGGCAGAGTCGCTGTTAGCAAATAAATTCTTTCCCATGGTGGAATTGGTGAAGGGGAGGTTCGCCAGGGCTGTCACTGAAGGCAATACATCTAACTGCGAGCAGGTATGATGCACACGTACGGGCGCAATTCTTCCCGGTGCATAGAA
>JBBQSI010000217.1:0-6196 GCA_038213975.1 Chitinophagales bacterium | reverse complement strand
AATTGAAAAAATTCGTAATCATAGGTCCGGAGTCTACAGGGAAAAGCTCGTTGGCCCAGTCACTGGCAAAACATTATGAAACTCACTGGGTTGATGAATTCGCCCGGGAGTATCTACTTAAAAATGGCGTCAACTACCAATTCGAGGATTTACTAACTATCGCGAAAGGACAGCTAACATTAGAAGCATCACAGCTAGAAAAAGCAAACAAAGCGGGTAAGAACTTGTTGATCATCGACACGGATATGCATGTGATGAAAGTGTGGTGCGAATTTGTCTTTAACCAGTGCCATACCTGGATCTTGAATCGGATCTGTGAGAAACAATATGACGGGTATCTTTTGTGCAACACGGATATCGCCTGGGTAAAGGATGAACTGCGCGAGTATCCTGATCTGGAGTCGAGGAGAAAACTCTATGAAAACTACCGGGATATTTTAATTCACCAGTGTACTCCGTGGATTGAGATCAAAGGAGATTATCAAAACAGACACAACCTTGCTGTTGACTTTATTGACGCAATAATGATTGATTAAACATCAGTTTAGGAGAAGCCGAATGTCAGGATCTTTTGCAAGGTTGTTCATTTGTCGTATGATCCACGCTGAACGATAAACAACCCTTTTTGAAACTGGCTTTATCGTGTACACCATAGGGTTAGGAAGACAAGCTGCTATCATTGCCGCTTCCCGTTTTGTAAGCGTGTTACTTGTTTTCTTAAAGTATTCCCGGGCAGCGCTATTCACCCCAAACATTCCCTTTCCCGTTTGTGCAACATTCAAGTATACTTCCAGGATCCTTCGTTTTCCCCAGATGGTTTCAATCATAAAGGTGAAATAAACTTCAAGCGCTTTTCGGAAATATCCGCCATGTTGCCAGAGAAAAACGTTTTTTGCCACCTGTTGGCTGATGGTACTTGCGCCCCGCAACGATTTACTTTTTTTATTATGCTTCAATGCTTTTTGAATGCTTTTAAAATCAAAGCCATTGTGGTCAGGAAAAAGCTGGTCTTCGCCTGCGAGCACTGCAAGCTTTATATTGCTGTTCATCCTTTCGTAGTCCTGGTACTGACGGTCAAGTCCATTACCTTGCAAAATGCTACTGAGTTGGGTGATGGTTATTGGCGGATTTAGCCATTTGCCAAGTAATATATACACCAGGGAGAAAAGAAAAGCGTAAAGGAAAACTTTAAGAACTATCCTGATGAGTTTTACTCCATAAGCATGTGCTGTATTTCGCCCCGTTTTCTTGTTTTTCTTAGCCAATGCTATTTGATGTTTACGTACTGCAGTTCATATTTTTTTCCAAGCATCAGGTTTTTAGATCCTGATCTCATTAGCATGTACCCTGCGCCTGCAAGCACGGCTGCTGCGCCCACCAGGTAAGGGCTTGCGTAATATTGTGTATTAGGCTTGGAAAATATCCAGGTCCCCAGGCCGAAAACTGTGATAAGCGTGCCGCCACCCAGCAAGGCCCCACCGCTACCTGACCAGTTGAATTTACGATCGACGGATTGGGAAAAACCTTTAATGTCTTTCCAGTTTGCTTTCAATCTGTAAGTTGCAATCGTATCATAGCGGTAGAACCGCGCAAATGTAGGTACTGGCCTAATATCATATTGGAGAAGGTAAACTGAATCTTTCTCAATAACATCTACCAGGCCGCTAAAAAGCTTTCCATAAGCGAAGAAGGCTACGGATGTTCCAGGGAAAATTTTTTGAAAAGGTTTTCCATTTTTTTTGAGTACTAACATATCCGACTGCGCCTGGCCGGTGGAGCTGATAAATGACAAAAGACACGATAAAAAAAGAAACTTCATAGCATTTACCTTTTAATCACAAACAAGGCGCTAATGAGTAAAATGGTGCCGAAGACTACGAGAATAAAGCCTGATATTTTGTTGATGAGGCTGATATTTTTCATAGTAAGCTTCGACCTGAGTTTTCCAGCGAGATAGACTTTCGAGACATCCGCCGTCATATTCAGCAAGAGCGTCGTTGAAAAGATAATAATGCGTTCTTTGATCGTGTGTGTAACAGCGATAGCAGTTGCAGCTGTAAGCCAAAAGGCTATGACGGCTGGATTTAGGCTGTTCAATAATAATCCCTGTATCGCAATTTTTACGTGATCGCTTGCTTTCAGCGTGGGAAGCGTAAGGTCCCGGGAATTGATAGCCACTTTTTTTAAAAACAAGTAATATGCTCCCATTCCTATCAGGAAAAAACTGCCAATAATTCCAATTGGCCTTTTGAAATCCATCAGTTGGTTTACAAGTTCAGAAAAAACATTGCTTAAAATTATGAGCAGAAAATCGCTGACCCAGACGCCGGCTATAAAACTAAAGCCACCTTCGCGCCCGTTATTAATACTTTGCTTGATGATGGTGAAGATGACGGGGCCGACCGAAATTACCAGCAGCAAACCCATCGCAAGGCCTTTGAGTATTGCTTCAATAACTTCAGTCATGCAAGAATCAATCTTTTAAGAAATCACAAATTGTGCAATGCAGTGCTGGAAGGTATATGATTTTAAGGGGAGAAAAGCTATGCTACATTCACCTCCTTTAAAAACCTTTGCCAATCCTCGAGCATTTTCCCTTTGAGGACACGGGGAAACTTATGCTGACCGCCTACTTTTCCTTTTGATCTCATAAAATCAAGGAAAATATCTTCACTCAAAACGTCGACAAAAATTTTCTTCAGCGCATGTTTTCTTTCTACTTCATAGTCATCGTTCAACTCTTTTAATTTCTGATCTATGAGTATGCGTAATGTCTCGGCGTTTACGTGATCATCGGTTGAAATATACCAGTGGTGGGCAAAGAAGTTACCGTATGGAACTCCGGCAACGGTGAATTCGCCAATTGAGATATTGAGTTCTTCGCTCACCAAATTGATTGCCTTGTTCATATTGTCCACACTGAGATGTTCGCCCACGAGGCTTAGGAAATGTTTCGTGCTGCCTGTAATAACTATTTCACTTTTTTCAAGGTCTACAAACTGAATTGTATCGCCAATAAGGTATCTCCAGGTGCCAGCATTTGTACTTATCAGCAAGGCATAATTTTTATTTAATTCTACCTCGTGGATCATCAAAACCTGGGCATCAGGCAACAAATTGCCCTCGATATCGAAGTTCTTATAGTCAAAGGGAACAAACTCAAAAAAGATATTATTGTTGATCGCCAACCTCATGCCTTTTGCATCCTGCCGGTTTTGATAGGCAAGAAAACCTTCGCTGGCCAGGTAAGTTTCAATATAAGTGATCGGCTTACCAAGCAACCTGTTGAAGCCTCTTTTGTAAGGCTCCAGGGCGACACCACCATGAACATAAAACGCGAGGTTTGGCCAAATTTCATGTATGTTGCTTAAATTATATCGCTCAATTACTTTTTCCATGCAAAGCTGAACCCAGGCTGGCACACCAACAAGAAAGGCAATATCCCAATCCGGTGCTTTTTCAACAATCTCATCCAACTTTTTACTCCAGTCGCGATGGCGGGCGATCTTTCTCCCTGGTTTGTACATACCCTGGAACCAGAATGGAATATTTTTCGCCTGGATACCACTCAGGTCTCCCGCATAATAAGTCGCTGTTTTTTGCAGGTGCGTACTTCCCCCAAGCATAAGCCAACCTTTGCCTACAGAGGCCTTTGGAACTTTTGAGTAAGATGCCAGGCTAAAAAGTTGACGGATACTGGTAGTCGTATTAGAGCGTATCAATTCCTTAGTGATCGGAATATATTTGCTGGAAGAGTCACTGGTGCCGCTGCTGAGCGCGAAAAACTTAATTATGCCTGGCCAGCAGACGTCAGGCTTACCTTCCAGCGCCCGGAACCACCACTCATTGAAGATTTTGGAATAATCAAAAGCCGGAACAACCTTCTGAAAAGTTTTACTCGGGTGACGGCTCATTAATATTTTGTCGAACATATACTTTTGTCCGAAATCAGTAAATCTTGCTTTGCGCAATAGTTTTTTTAGCACCTTTATCTGTTGTCGCTTTGGCGAGCCAGAAGAAAAGTTTAGTAACCGCGAAAGGGATGGAGGAATCTTAAGATCGAATGGCATTGAACAATGCGAGTTTTTACCGTTAACAAATGTAACGAATACTGCCGTTGCTTATGAGGAATTTTGCCGTCATCAATAGTTAGAGTCTGTTAATGTTAGTCTCAAATCCACTCAATTGACGATCCTAGGGGTAAAGGCATGTAATTGAAAGTGATTACCTTACTGTAAAATTTAAAGAAATGAAACCACGCTCAAAAAAATATTATCAAAGAAGGAAGGAACAAAGCGGACAACAAAAAGGTTCAGTTAGCGATGCCGGGTATAACGAGGAGAATGAAGTTACCACCAGACAGGCGCCAAAGGAAAACCCTGCCCCATTAAAGTCTCAGGAAGATCCTGTTGAAGATGCTTTACCAGCACAGGATGAGACCGGAGGATCAAAATAATTCGAACTTACAACAACTAGCTTCTTTCCGACAAGCCTACTTCATAAAAAAAGCCCCGAAAGTTCGGGGCTTTTTTTATGAATTTAAGAACTACTTATTCAGCACTCTTGATGTCTACAGTATTCGCGTCACCGCCACCTACTTCACAATTCGTGATCAACCTGTCAGCACTTATGCCTTCAGTTTCCATTAAGTAAGTTTTGATGGCATCCAGCCTGCGGGTACAAAGCGCTTGTGAAGCTTTAGAAGCCGCAGGATATCCTGTTACAGTAACGTTGCAAGCAGGATTGCTTTTCATTTTTGAGGCAACAGTTGCCAACATTGCTCTTGCATCGCTGCTCAAAGTACGTGAAGAACCACGGAATGAAATGCTGGGCAGGTCACCAATCTGGCAGGCACTCATCGAAGCAAGGCTATCCATGATGGTTTTACAGCAGTCAGGGTCTGGGCATTTACCGATCCCATCCGCATCAACTGGTTGGCAATTTGTAGGCGTGATAAGCTCTTTATCCTTACAATCCGGTACACCGTCACCATCACTATCAAGTGTAGTACCACGGAAATCAACTGGACAACCGGCAGGAGTGTTAGACTCTTTATCAAAGCGATCGAAAACACCGTCACCGTCACTATCCGTTTCATCCAGCTTAGCAGCAAGTGTATCGATTTGTGTTTGAAGATTATCATTCAACCTTGAAACCGGATTGTCAAACAGCAGTTGCGGTTTTGACTGATTTCCCAAAGCAAACTCAAGACCTAGGAAACCATAGGAAAATTTGTCTTTGTGAACACGGCTGCGGAAAGACGCTGGAGTATTCCAGTAAGGCATACCGTCAAAATTATCAGCATCCACAAAATTCATTCGGTATCCAAGATCAAGATTAATCAAACTAGACAAATTAATTTTCAATCCTGCGGAAACCGGAACGAATCTCGGATGGTCCGGAGAAATGTTATCTACATAATCCACCTCGTTTGTTGTTCCTGGCAGCACGATCTTGGTATCATAGCTGAGCCATCCGAGTCCTGCCCCAACATATGGGACGACCCTAGTTTTTGCGCTTAAGAAATTGATATTGCCAAATGTAGCTTGACCGCTTAAACTTGCTGCCCAATGTAAATCTGTTTGGAATGATTCAACAGCCCGACCTGCACCGAATGGATCGTCTTGGTTTCCTTTAATATTTCCTCCCATATAGTCAGCCTGAAATGCCAAATAATGATTGACTTGATATCGAAGATTTGCACCATAACCCAATGTGTATTGTGGATTGGCGAAGTCATTGGATCCGCCGAAGACTACGGAAGGGTTCATAACACCCGCATTAATTCCAATTGAAAATTTGCGAAACGGACTTGTACCTGAAAAAGGTGCCTGAGCGAAAAGCCCGATTGAAGACCCTATTACAAGGCCCGAGAGAATCAATGATTTAATACAATTCTTAAACATAATATAGGTTTTGATTAAAGGTGTGGTTTGAATTTGGCTCCAAATATACGCTGTTTATGATTTTACAGAATATATAATTTAAACTAAAAAACTTAAGCACTTACCGCAATAAAGGTGTCCTCCTTAATACAGTCCAGCTTTTCGTATACCGAGTTATTGCTTTTGTATTCTGGAATTAATTTTTTCATTTCCCTTACAGTCTCTAAATTGTCATTGCTGACCGCAATTGTAATTAACTTCGAAATATTCCTCAACGTTTGTGCAAAATTGGGCTTTTGAACTTTTGATAT